>DUAC01000101.1:470-788 GCA_012961035.1 Acidimicrobiia bacterium | reverse complement strand
GCGCACACGTCGTAGCCCGACCACCGCAGGTATCGGACCAGCACGTCGAACGCCAGAGTGGAACGGGCGTGCCCGAGGTGGGGATCGTCGTAGACGGTGGGTCCGCACCAGTAGATCGACGCCTTGCCGGGGTCGCGCGGGGTGAACTCGACCTTTTCGCCGGTCAGGCTGTCGGTGAATTGCAGCACCGGGTCAGGATACGGCCGGCTGGCCCTGTGTCGGGTCAGGTGTCGGGTCAGGTGGTGCGGACCCAGGACTCCGGGATGGTGGCGTCCAGCCGCAGGCCCAGCAGGGCGGCAGCGCCGGCCAGCCCCGAGG
>DUAC01000101.1:0-288 GCA_012961035.1 Acidimicrobiia bacterium | reverse complement strand
CACCAGCCTGTCCAGGCGGGTGACGGCGTCGTCGATGTCGTAGTCGAACCACTCGAATCCGGCCCGGTAGTGGTGGGCCATGAGGGCCAGTCGGATGGCCCGCGGGTCGTTCATGCGGCGCAGGTTCCGGACGAACACGAGGTTCCCCAACGACTTTGACATCTTGGTGCCCTCGTAGGCCACCATCCCCACGTGCATCCAGTGGCGGGCCAGGGGCACCCCGGTGGCCGCCTCGCTCTGGGCCGCCTCGCACTCGTGGTGGGGGAACGTCAGGTCGTCGCCGCCGCC
>DUAC01000100.1 GCA_012961035.1 Acidimicrobiia bacterium | reverse complement strand
GCTTGTTCCAGTGCGACACCGTCACGAGCGTGCGTTCACCGTCCTTCTCCACGTCGTCCAGGAACCGCACCCGGATGCGCCGCCCGGCGATCGCCGGGTTCCAGGCCGCGGAGTGCTCGTTGGGAAGCAGGTCCCAGACGGTGCCCGATGCGGCGTCGGCCAGCGCCGCGGTAAGCGCCTGCTTCCAGAAGCGGGCCGGCCGGCCAAGGCCCGGGAGCATCGCCCCCATCTTGAGCTTGTAGTCGGGGATCGGGTCGGTGGGCCGCACCGCGCCCCACAGCCCGGAGAAGATGACGACCTGGCGGTCCACTCCACGGCGCACCTTCGCCGGAAGCGACGGGTAGTCGAGGGCGTCGTAGAGCACGCCGGTGTAGCGCTGGATGGCGGGACGGGTCGCCGCCGAGTCGACCACCAGGTTGGTCGCCGTCGCCTCGTCGGCGTTCGCCCCCTTCACACCCAGAAGCTTCGAGCGCTCCTCGGTCGGAAGGCCCATGGCCTCCACGAGTGCCCGGATCACGGCCCGACGCTGGTCGACGAGGTCCGGGAACGACTGGTCGGCATCCGCCCAGCGGGGGCCGTCGCCACCGGCGGCCTTTCCCTCCGATGGCGGCAGGAGGATCAACGGGGCGGGCACCAGCCGACGGTACCCTCGCCGCCGTGACCGATCCGACGACCGATCCGACGACCGATCCGCCAACCGATCCGTCGACCGATCCGACGACCGACGGTGCTCCGCCCGCCCCCGTGGACCCGGCCGACATCGACGACGCCGGGTTGGATGCCCTCGAGGCGGACCTGGCCACCATCGAGGTGGCTATGGAGCGCGTCGACAGCGGTGACCTGGAGGGCTACGGGTCGGTGGCCGCCCGCCTGGACGAGGGTTCGTCGGGGGCGCCGGACTAGAGCCCGTCGGGGATGGTCCCGTCCGGCACCAGGTCCACCCTGGGTCCGGCCGACAGGTCGCCACCGGACAGCTCGAACCAGCGGGCGCCCAGGTTGGGTAGCCGCTTCCACGGTTCCCCGCAGGCCTCCTCGAGGGCGTAGACGACGCCGCCGTGCGACACGACGAGCACGTCACCGTCTCCCATGCGTTCGGAGATGCGTTCCAGCGCCGAGAGCACCCGGGCCAGCATGGCGTCGCCCGGTTCGTAGCCCGGAGGTCGGCGGCCGTCATCCAGGAAGCCCGGCCATCCCTCCTGGATCTGGGAGCGGGTAAGGCCCTGCCACTCCCCGGCGTCGCGTTCCACGAGGTCCGGGTCCGTGAGCACGGGGCCGATGCCCAGGCGCTCCGCGATGATGGTCGCCGTCTCGGCGGCCCGTAGCAGCGGTGAGGCCACCACCGCGTCGAATGCGCCCAGCGCGCCGCCGGCGACCTTGGCCTGGCGACGTCCCTCGTCGGTCAGCGGCGGATCGGCCCGGCCCTGCCAGCGCCCCGTGGCATTCCACTCGGACTGGCCGTGGCGGACGACCAGGAGGCGTGTCATGGGAGCTGACGGTAGCGGCGACCGGCGTGCCGATCGCGGGACCGGCCGCCGGCCTTCGGACTCGGCGGGCCTCCTCCATACACTGACCGGATGGCTGTCCTGCGTCTCTTCGCCTCGGTCCGGGTCGCCGCCGGAACCGGAAGCCTCAGCCTCCCCGGTGAGACCGTGGGCGAGGTCCTCGCCGCGGCCGACGAGAGGTTCGGCGACGGGTTCGCAGCCCTGGCCGGCACCTGCCGCGTCTGGCTGAACGGCGAGTCCACAGCGGCCGCCGTCGCCGTCACCGATGGCGACGAGGTGGCCCTGCTGCCACCGGTATCGGGAGGCTGAACAGTGCGTCGCCTGGCTGTCCTCTCCATGCACACCTCCCCGCTGGTCCAGCCGGGCTCCGGCGACGGCGGTGGGATGAACGTGTACGTACGCGAGTTGGCGTCAGCCCTCTCCCAGGCCGGTGGTCGCTCGACCGTCTTCACACGCCGGGTGGATCCGGACACGCCGACCGTCGTGGACGTGGAGCCGGGGTTCCGCGTGGTCCACGTCGATGCCGGGGCACACGACCTCCCCAAGGAGGACCTGCCGGGCGTCATCGACGACTTCGCAGACGGCGTGGCCTCCTGGCTGGCCACCCACCCGGGCCACGACGGGATCCTCGCCAACTACTGGCTGAGCGCGGTCGCAGGGCATCGCCTGAAGCACGAGCTGGACCTCCCACTCATCACGACCTTCCACACCCTCGGCATGGTGAAGGACCAGAGCGGCGATGCGGAGCCGCCAGGGCGGATCCGGGCCGAGGGCGAGGTGGTGGGGTGCTCCGACATCCTGCTGGCCAACAGCCCCGAGGAGGTCCGACAGCTCGTTGACCTGTACGGCGCCGAACGGTCCCGTATCGAGGTGGTCCCGCCCGGGGTGGACCACGGCTTCTTCACGCCGGGATCCCAGGTCGTGGCCCGCCGTGCCACCGGGCTGGGAGCGGGCCCCGTCCTCCTCTTCGCCGGTCGCATCCAGCCCCTCAAGGGCGTCGACGTGGCTGTGCGCACGTTGGCCGAGCTGGGTCGACCGGATGCACGCCTCGTCGTGGTCGGCGGTGCCAGCGGGTCCGCCGGGCAGGCCGAGGCGTCACGCGTCCGCCGGATCGCCGAGTCCCACGGCCTCGCCGACAGCGTCCAGTTCGTGGACCCGCAGCCGCACCACTGTCTCGCCTACTGGTACCGGGCGTCCGACGTGGTGCTGATGCCGAGTCGTTCCGAGTCGTTCGGCCTGGTCGCCCTGGAGGCTGCGGCGTGCGGGATCCCCGTGGTGGCCGCCGCCGTGGGTGGCCTGCGCACCCTGGTAGACCATGGGCGCACCGGCTACCTGGTGGACGGACGCGACCCGTCCACGTACGCCGCCCACGTGTCGGAGATCCTGGACGACCCGATCGCGGCATCCGAGATGTCGACGGCGGCCGCCCAGCGGTCCTGGTCGTACACCTGGTCGGCCACCGCAGCGCGGCTCCGCCGGATCTGCGACGACCTCTCCTCCCGGGTGCTCGTGGACTGCGCCTGACGTTGCCCTCAGACCCGCCGCCACTCGGCCCTGACGAGATGGACGCGCTCGAGGCGGTCATCGACGCCTGGTTCGCCCGCACGCTCGAGGAGAACCCGGTCCTGGTGGCCGTGGAGCGGGACCCTGACGCCGGGCCCATGGAGCGACGCTGGTTCGCGCGGGTGGTGGGCGAGGAGAAGGACACCTCGACCATCCGCCTCACCCTCCGACAGCGGATGCTCCACCACGAGACCTACGTGATGCCGGCCCCCGAGGAGAACCACGCCGCGTTCCACCAGCACCTGCTGAAGCGCAACTCCAGCCTGGTCGGGGTGTCGTTCTGCGTAGGGGAGGAGGACGCCCTGCTGCTGGTCGGGGCCCTACCGGCCTCCACGGTGGACGACGCGGGGTTGGACAGGCTCCTTGGCACCGTGTGGACGGCGGTGGAGCGGTGCTTCCGACCGGCACTTCGCATCGGCTTCGCCAGCCGTTTCGGAGGAACCGGCGGCGGAAACTGATAGTGGACTTTCAATACCTCTGGGTATATCGTGCCCCACGGGTCCGGCGGCCGGATCGTCGGGGTTCGATCGGGGAAGTGAGTTCTCTGACGACATGGCCGCCGGACCTGTCGCGTCCGGTCGGAGCGCCTCGTTGACCGCCGTCCGGACAGGGCCACCGTCGCGCCTCCTGGTCTTCTCGGTCACGGCGATGGCGCTGCTCAACAACTCGGTGCTCATGAGCTCCACGCCGGAGATCCTGGAGTCGTTCGGCGAGCCGATCGAACGTGCCGGCATGCTGATCGCCGCCGGCACCGTCACCGGGATCGTGGCGGCCCCGGCCATCGGGTTCCTGGCCGACCGCTACGGCCGCAAGCGCGTCCTCGTTCCCTGCCTGCTCGTCTTCGGGACCTTCGGCAGCCTCGGCGGATTCAGCCCGTCGCTGGAGTGGCTGCTGGTCATCCGCGTGATCCAGGGC
>DUAC01000099.1 GCA_012961035.1 Acidimicrobiia bacterium | reverse complement strand
ACTGGTGGTCCCCCCTACGGGCGTACCTCGTAGTAGATGTTCGTGGGGTCGTCCACCTTGTGCTGGTGGAAGCGGCTGAAGCCGGCTTCGGTGACCATCCCCTGCAGCGTCTCCGGATCAAGGCCCAGGGTGCCGAGGCCCATGCCATCGGGGGTGGACATGGCCGACGCCATGCAGGTGGCCACCGATGTCGAGTACATCATCGCCAGCATCGGGTTCCGGAGGTTCTTCCCCCACTCCGGTGACGACCTGATCTCCTTGACCAGCCAGGTCCCGTCGTCGGCGATCCCCCCACGGATGGCCGCCATTGCCAGGTCCGGCCTGGGCATGTCGTGGAGGCAGTCCAGTGTCATCACGAGGTCGACGTCTGCCGTGGCCGGCAGTTCCTCACCGCCGGCCAGGTGGATGGTCACGTTGTCGCTTCCGTCGAACCTCTGGCGAGCCGCTGCCACCGCCCGTTCGGAGACGTCGTAGCCCTCGTACGTCGAGTCGGGAAATGCAGCGGAGATGAGCTCGAGGGCCAGGCCGGTGCCGCAACCGACGTCCACGACCCTGGCTCCGGCCGTGAGGCGGTCGGCCACCCCGTCCAGCATGGGGATCACCGTTGAGACCAGCAGGGCCCTGGCCATAGGTGCCAGCATCGCCTCGGTGTGCTGCTCGGAGCCTTCACCCTGGTCGTCGTAGGTGAGGCCGATGCCGGTCCGGAAGGCCTCCACCAGGCCATCGGCCACCCGGGGGTCGCGCTGGCCGGCGAACACGGCGGCGGCGTAGGTGGGTTGGTCCACGCGGGCCAGCACGAGGGCGGCCTCGGGTTCCATCTCGAAGGTCTCGCCGTCGGTCGTGAGCAGCAGCTCGGCCGCCGCCTGGCTCCGGAGCCACTCCCGCAGCCAGCGCTCGTGGAGGCCCGTCGCCGCCGCCAGGTCACCGGAGGTGACCGGTCCGGCGCCGTCCAGGGCCTGGTAGATCCCGAGGCGTACGCCCAGGTGGATCATGAGGCCCACCATCTCGCCCTGCTTGTAGCCCCACGTCGTCAGCGTGTACCTGCTGAGGAGGTCCCGATCGATAGTCATCTCCGTGGCGTACCTTCCGTCATGCCCCCGTGGGGTCCTCTGCGCCTGGTTCACGTACCCAGATCGCTCCATCGTGTTCCACGCACGGCAGGACCGCCAAGTCCCCCTTGCGGTCCCGGCGTCCGTCCAGGTTGGCCTTCCATCCCGCGCCGTCGGGTCCGAACCGCCAGAAGTGCGTGAGGCAGACGAGCTCCTCGCCGTCCACGACCCCCTCATGGGCCAGGTGGGACCACTGGTGCGGGCAACGGGCCTCCGAGACGCACGGGACCCCGGACCCGGTCCGCCACACCACCAGGTCCTCGCCGGCCAGCGTGGCCTCCACGATGCCGCCGGGTGGAACCTCGACCTCGAGGAGCCGGACCCATCCTGGACCGGGCTGTCCAGCAGCGGCCCGGTCGGCCACGGCTCAGACGTCCGTGAAGCGCGTGACCGCCACCGCCGAACCGATCATCCCGACCAGTCCACCAATGACGAGCAGCCAGATGCTGGTGTCCCAGACGAACCCATCGGGCACGGCGAAGCCGCGGAACAACGGAACGGCATCCGACTCCTGGAAGTACGCCAGGACCTGGGAATCCACCACGTACAGGGCCGGGATGGCGAGGGCGGCACCCGCCAGGCCGTGGATCGTGCCCTCCAGCATGAAGGGGATCCGGATGAACCAGTTGGTGGCGCCGACCAGCTTCATCACCTCGATCTCCTGGCGGCGGGCCCCGATGGCGGTGAAGACCGTGTTCAGGATCAGCAGGGTGGACACGCCGACGAGGACGACGGCGGCAACCAGGAGTGCCTGGCTCACCCGGGTGGAGAAATCCTCGATCTGGCGGATGGCCTCGGTGGCCGTCGCAACCTCCTTCACGCCGGGTTGCTCCCCGAACTGGCGTGCCATCTCCGCCACGTTCCCGGCGTCCGGGTTGGCCGGCACGATCCGGTATGAGGGAGGCATCACGGCTGGCGTGACGCTCTCGATCAACTCCGGCTTGTCGGCGAAGAGGCGCTGGAACTCCTCGTAGGCGGCCGCCTTGTCCACGTAGGTGTAGCCGGACACCGCCGGGCTGGAGTCCAGGACGTTGCGTATGGCGGCGTCCTGTTCAGGCGAGGCATCGGCCACCATGAACACGATGAACTCCACGCCCTCCTGGAACTGCGCCGTGGCCCGGGCCGCCCCCTCGCGTATCAGCAGGGAGGCTCCCACCAGGGAGAGCGAGATCGCCACGGTGAGGATGGCGGCCAGCGTGAGGCTGAGGTTCCGCCAGAGGCTGACGAGCGTCTCGCGCACGTAGTACCAGAGTCGGTAGAGCACCTCAGGCCACCGGGCCTGTCACGTCCGGGCTCATTCGTAGACCCCGCGGGATTCGTCGCGCGTGATCACGCCTCGGTCCAGCTCGATCACACGTCGGCGCATGGTGTCCACCACGCCACGGTCGTGGGTGGCCATCACCACCGTCGTGCCGCTGCGGTTGATGCGGTCCAGGAGGCGCATGATGCCCACCGAGGTGCCGGGGTCCAGGTTCCCCGTGGGCTCGTCGGCCAGCAGGATCATGGGGCGGTTCACGAACGCCCTGGCGATGGAGACCCGCTGCTTCTCGCCGCCGGAGAGCTCGTCGGGTAGGCGCTCCGCCTTGCGGGCGAGGCCCACCAGTTCCAGGATCGCCGGAACCTGTTGGCGGATCACCTGACGCGGTCGACCGATCACCTCCAGCCCGAACGCCACGTTCTCGTAGACGGTCTTCTTCGGTAGGAGCTTGTAGTCCTGGAAGATGTAGCCGATGTTGCGACGGAGGTACGGAACCTTCCAGGAGCTCAGCGAGCTGAGGTCCTTGCCGGCGACCATGATCCGGCCCTCGTCGGCGATTTCCTCGCGGTTCAGGAGCCGGATGAAGGTGGACTTCCCGGAGCCCGACGGCCCGACCAGGAACACGAACTCGCCCCTCTGGATCTCGGCCGTGGCGTTCTTCAACGCCACCACGTCACCCTTGAAGATCTTGGAGACGCCCTCCAGCTTGATCACGTGGGAACCCCGGAACGCGACGCTTCGATCAGAACGGGTCGTGACGGCACGGCGCGGACGGTACCAGAAGGCCGTCAGCGGATCGCGGCGCCCCCGGCTGGTCGGTGACTACCGATACGGCCCGGGTCAGCCCTCGACCCGTGAACGGACCCACCGCAGGTAGGCCTCCATGAAGCCGTCCAGGTGACCGTCCAGCACGCTGGCCACGTCGCCGACCTCGTGCCCGGTCCGGAGGTCCTTCACCATCTGGTACGGCTGCAGCACGTAGGACCGGATCTGGCTGCCGAAGTCGACACCGCGCTGCTCCCCGCCCAGCTCGGCCAGCTCGTCGTCGCGCTTCTGGCGTTCCAGGTCCAGCAGGCGGGCGGCGAGCATCTGCATCGCCCTGTCCTTGTTCTGGTGCTGGCTGCGTTCGTTCTGGCAGGAGGTCACGATCCCGGTCGGCAGGTGGGTGATGCGGACCGCCGAATCGGTGACGTTCACGTGCTGGCCTCCCGCCCCGGAGGACCTGTAGGTGTCGATCCTGAGGTCCCCCTCGTCGATCTCCACCTCGTCCACGATCGCGTCGAAGAATGGGACCACCTGGAGGGAGGCGAAGGCGGTCTGCCTCTTGGACTCCTTGTTGAACGGCGAGATCCTGACCAGGCGGTGGACGCCGCGTTCGCTCTGGAGGAGGCCGTAGGCGTAGCGGCCCCTGACCACGAACTCCACGGAGCTGATCCCCGCTTCGGTGCCCTCCGATACCGACTCCACCACCAGGTCGAAGCCCCGTCGGTCGGCCCACCGGCCGTACATGCGCAGCAGGATCTCCGCCCAGTCCTGGGCATCGGTGCCGCCGGCTCCGGACTGGACGTGGCAGACGGCATCGCCCTCGTCGTACTGGCCCGAGAACAGCGACCGGACCTCCAGTGCGTCCAGGCGCGTGGACAGGTCTGCGACAGCGTCCACGATCTCGCCATCCAGGCTCTCGTCGCCCTCCTCGGCCGCCATCTCCGCGAGGGTGTCGGCGTCCTCCAGGCGTTGCGCCAGGTCCGAATGGAACTCCAGGTCCTCGACCACCCCGGAGAGGTCCTTCTGGACCCGTCGACCGCGGTCCTGGTCGTTCCAGAGTTCGGGGTCGGCCATCTCGATCTCCAGGGCCACCCTGCGTTCGAGTTGTTCGCTGATCCTGAGATAGTCGAACGCCTCGTTCAGTCGTATCCGGAGGGCGGCCAGTTCGGCTGTGAAGTCCTGCATGTCAGCCCCCGTGGCACTGCTTGAACTTGCGACCAGAGCCGCACGGACACGGGGCGTTGCGCGACGTGTTCTCCCAATCGGTGTTCACCTTGGTGGCAGCCTTCACCGGCGTCGACTCCTCCACCCTGGCGGGCACCCCCGCTGCGGCTGCGGCACCCACCACCGGGCCCTCCGGGCCGCTGGTGGTCATATCGGAGGGCTGGCTGGACTCGTCGGCCCGGATGATCCGGATCCGCATCACATACCGGAGGAAGTCATTGCCGATGAGGTCGTCCAGTTGTCCGAACAGCTCGAACCCCTCACGCTTCCACTCGGTCGCCGGATCCCGTTGGCCCATCGCCCTGAGGTGGATCCCCTCACGCAGGTGGTCCATCTCGTAGAGGTGCTCGCGCCACCGCTGGTCGATGATCGAGAGCATCACCTGTCGCTCGACCTCGCGCATCGCCTCACTACCGAGCTCCTCCTCCCGGCCGGCGTAGACCTCGAGGCCGTCGGCCACCAGGGTCTCGTAGAGGGATTCGGTACTGCGCTCGGCAGCCAGGGCCTCGGCATCCAGCCCCAGGGGCCAGTAGGTGTCCAGCTCGGCACGTAGGCCGTCGAGGTCCCACTCCTCGGGGAGGCCCGAGCCGCAGTGCGTCCGGACCGTGCCGTCCACGACCGAAGCCATCACCTCGCGGACCTCTTCGCCCAGATCGGCTCCGGTGAGCATCCGGTCCCGGCGTCGGTAGATGACGTTGCGCTGCTCGTTCATCACCTCGTCGTACTTGAGGACGTTCTTGCGTACCTCTGCGTTCTTCTGCTCGACGGTGGTCTGGGCGCGTTCGATCGCCTTCGTGACCATCTTGGACTCGATCGGCACGTCTTCCGGGAGCGCCCTGTCCATGACGCCCCTGATGGTGTCCGAGGCGAAGAGGCGCATCAGGTCGTCCTCCAGCGACAGGTAGAAGCGGCTCTCGCCCGGATCCCCCTGACGGCCGCTGCGGCCCCGCAGCTGGTTGTCGATCCGACGTGACTCGTGTCGCTCGGTGCCCAGCACGTACAGGCCACCGCTGGCCCGCACCTCGTCGCCCATGGCCAGGCACTCCGGTTCGAAGCGCTTCACCAGCTCTGCCAGGCGTTCCTCGCCCTCGGGTGTGGCTGGATCCAGGCCCGCCGACTTCAGCTCGCGTTGGGCCAGGTTGGCGGGGTTGCCCCCGAGCAGGATGTCCACCCCACGTCCCGCCATGTTGGTGGCGACGGTCACCGCCCCGGATCGACCGGCCTGGGCCACCACATCGGCCTCGCGGAAGTGCTGCTTGGCGTTCAGCACCTCGTGGTCGATGCCACGCTTCTCCAGCTCGCGCGAGAGCCGTTCCGAGTTCTCAACCGAGACCGTGCCGACCAGCACCGGTTGGCCGGCTTCGCGACGCTCCACGATGTCGTCGACCACGGCGTCGAACTTCCCCGCCTCCGACTTGAAGATGAGGTCGCTCCTGTCCTGGCGCACCAGCGGGCGGTTCGTGGGGATGGGCACCACCTGGAGACCGTAGATGCCGGCCAGCTCGGCGGCCTCGGTCTCGGCGGTTCCGGTCATGCCCGCCAACTTCTCGTAGAGGCGGAAGTAGTTCTGGAGCGTGATCGTGGCGAGCGTCTGGTTCTCCTCCTTGATCGACACCCCCTCCTTGGCCTCGACCGCCTGGTGGAGGCCGTCGGACCAGCGTCGACCCTCCAGCACCCTTCCGGTGAACACGTCGACGATCCGGACGTCGCCGTCCACGACGATGTAGTCCTTGTCCCGCTTGTAGAGCTCCTTGGCCTTCAGGGCGGCGTGGAACTGGTGGACCAGGTTCGCCGACACCTGGTCGTAGAGGTTGTCGATGCCCAGGGCCGCCTCGACGGCATGCACCCCCTCCTCGGTCGGGGCGACTATCCCCTTCTCCTCGTCCACGTCGTAGTGGTGGTCGGGTTCCAGGCCCCGGACGACTGCGGCGAACCGTTGGTAGAGGGCGGCGGCCTCGCTGAGTCGCCCGCTGATGATGAGCGGCGTGCGTGCCTCGTCGATGAGGATGGAGTCGACCTCGTCAACGATGCAGAAGGCGTGGCCCCGCTGGGACTTCTCCGCATCCGACATGGCCATGTTGTCACGCAGGTAGTCGAAGCCCAGTTCGTTGTTGGTGCCGTAGGTGATGTCGGAGGCATAGGCGGCCCGCTTCTGGACCCTGTCGCGGGCGTCGGGCACGACGAGGCCCACCGAGAGCCCCAGCCACCGGTGGATCTGGCCCATCCACTCGGCGTCCCGACTGGCCAGGTAGTCGTTGACGGTGCAGAGGTGGACTCCGCGTCCGGAGAGGCCGTTCAGGTATGCGGGCAGCGTCGAGACGAGGGTCTTGCCCTCCCCGGTGCGCATCTCGGCCACCCAGCCCAGGTGGAGGGCCATCCCGCCCATCATCTGGACGTCGTAGTGGCGCTGGCCGATGACGCGCCATGCTGCTTCGCGCACCACGGCGAAGGACTCGACCAGCAGGTCGTCGAGGTCCTCGCCGTTCTCGAGGCGTAGACGGAACTCGCCGGTCCTGGCGCGCAGGGCGTCGTCGTCGAGCGCGGCCGTGGCATCCGACAGGGCGTTGATGTCGGGCACGATCGCCTCGAGGGCCTTCACCTTGCGGCCCTCGCCGCTGCGCAGGACGCGCGAGAACAGACTCATGGTCCGGCTGAGGCTACCGGCCCGCGCCCGTGGCGATGGCGGCCGTGACGGGTGCCCCTGAGCCTCCCGGGCGGCCCTTCAGGAGGTGGTCGGCGGGCGGAGGAGGCCCATTCCGGCCAGCTCGCCCGGTGCGTCGTCCATGCTGGTTCCGAGGATGGCGGCCAGGGCCTGGAGGTCGTCGCCACGGATGGTGAGGACCCTTCCATTGAAGTCCTGTCTCTTCACCTGGATGATCTCCAGGTATCGGCGGATCAGGTCCACCTCGGGTCCCGACGCACCCGCCAGTCCGACCAGGTCGATGACCACCTTCTGGCCCGGGATCCATGCAGGGTCGTCGGGCTGCTCGATGCCGGCACCACCGTCGGCCCTCGGCAGGAGCTGGTCCACCGGGACGCTGTAGAAGCGGGCCAGGCGATGCAGTCGTGGCATCGAGACCGCCCGCTCGCCGCGTTCGTAGGCACCCAGCACCGATGCCTTGAACTCCGACTCCGACCTGGCCTCGACGTCCTGGAGGGAGAGTCGCTTCTGCCGGCGGATCAGGCGGATGCGTTCACCCAGCCGGTTGCTGTACTCGGTCTCGTCCCGGTCGGCGTAGCCGCGTGCATCCCTCACCACAGGAGGTGACCGTATCGACCGCGCTGCGTGGTCGACAACCGTGGCGCGGAAACCACCAGGGACCTCGGCAGCACGAACCGTCAGGAGACCGCTGATACCCGCCCGTCGCGCAGTGCCACCATGAGGGCGCCGGCGGTGATCGCCGCCGTCTCGGAGCGCAGCACGGTGGACCCGAGGCCCACGCGCCGTCGGTCGCCCAGCTCTTCGTCGGTCCACCCTCCCTCCGGCCCGATCAGGAGGAGGCCCACGTCACCGTCGAGACCCGGCCCTCCGGGCTCGGCCATGGCCACGGCCGGATCCTGCGCTGCCACGGCGACCGGCTGCAACGATTCCAATACCGGGAGGCGAACCCGACGGGACTGCATGCCGGACTCACGGACCACACGGGTGAGCCTCTCCATCTGGGCAGCGACCTTCCCGTCGTCCCACCTCACCACGGACCTCTCGGCCGCCAGCAGCAGGATCCGGTCCACCCCCAGCTCGGTGAGCTTCTGCACCACCAGCTCCGGCCTCCCCGACTTGATGAGGGCGAAGCCGACCGCCACCTCACGTACCGGCGGCGACACCTCGACCACGTCGCCTGATGGCTCCAGACGGTCACCGAACCTGGTGGGCCGCCAACGACCCGCTGCATCGCACACGGTCATGGGGTCGCCATCCCTGAGGCGCAGGACCCTGGCCAGGTGATGGCGGTCGTCCGCGGAGAGGACCGGTTCCTCCACGTCGGCCACGAATGCATGGGGGCCACCCCGGCCGTCGGGCTCAACGCCGGTCGTCGCCACCGCTAGCGGAAGGCCGATCGGATCCGGGAGATCAGGCCGTCACCCGGCTCGCCCACCGCCTCATCGCGGTCGGCCGCCAGCGCCCTGAGGAGCTCCTCGCCCTCGGCGCTCAGCCCTGTGGGGGTATCGACCACCACCTCGAGCACGATGTCGCCGCGACCCCTCCCCTGGAGGTGGGGCACGCCACTCCCCCGGAGGCGGAACACCTCGCCGGTCTGCGTGCCGGCGGGGATGTGCACATCGACCGTTCCGTCCAGGGTCTCATAGTCCAGATCGACGCCGAGGGCCGCCTGGGTGACCGGCACGTGCAGCCGGTGGTAGAGGTCCGCTCCGTGGCGTTCGAACACGGGATGAGGACGGACGCGTACATGGACGTAGAGGTCCCCGGTGGGTCCACCACGCGGGCCGACCGCTCCACGCCCGCTGAGACGCAGGGTCGTCCCCTCGTCGACTCCGGCCCGGACGTTGACGGTGAAGGCGGATTCCTCCACCCGCCGCCCCTCGCCCCGGCAGTCGACGCACGGATCCGAAATCACCTCGCCGCGGCCCGAACAGGTTGGACACGGAGCGCTGGTCACCATCTGGCCGAGCAGGGACTGCCTGACCTGCTGGACCTGGCCGCTCCCCCGGCAACCACCGCAACGCTCCGCTGAGGTTCCGGGGGTCAGGCCGGTCGCCTCACAGGTGGTGCACGCCACGGCGGTCCGGACCGTGATCTCCGACTCCGAGCCGAACACCGCCTCTTCGAAGTCCACGAGGATGGTCGTCTCGAGGTCCTCCCCCGGTCTGGGACCCGACCTCCTACGGGTACCGCCACCGCCGAATCCCCCACCGCCGAAGAACGATTCGAAGATGTCGTTGATGCCACCGAACGGATCACCGGCCATGCCCACCGACGGCCCCTCGTGTCCGTATCGGTCGTAGGCCTGCCTGGCCTCGGGGTCCGAGAGGACCTTGTAGGAGGCAGCCACCGCCTTGAACTCCGCTTCGGCGACCTGGTCACCATCGTTGGCGTCCGGGTGGTGCTGGCGGGCCAGGCGCCGGTAGGCCGACTTCACGTCGGCAGCCGTCGCATCCCGGTCGACGCCTAGTACCTCGTAGTGGTCGCGCGGCACCGCTCAGCCCCCGACCGGGGCGCTGGGGGCGTCCGTCCAGCCCGACGCCACACCCTCGACCACCGGAACGTGACACCGCCACCGGGCGAGCCATCGCCATCCAGATCCACAGGTCATCGCCGCACAACGGTACCCGCAGGAGGCCCGGACCTCGTGGCTTGGAGAGGCCCGGCCGGGCCATCACCGGGCGGCCCTGGCCCGGGCAGGTTCAGGTCCTGAGCTGGTCGAACGGGATGACCTCTGCGACCAGCGGCTCCACGACGCCCTCGGGCAGGAAGAAGCGGAAGAAGAGGGTGCCGAAGGGATGGCCTTCGGTGTCGATCCAGTTGGGGACGCCGGGGTCGGCATGGGCCACGACCATGCGGAAGGAGCCATCGGCGTCGAGCGTCGTGGTGGCCCGGTTCCGGCTGACCGGCCGATTCACGTAGTCGAGGGTCTGCTGGAACCGGTTCCACGCACTTGCGCTGGCGAACCGGCATTCGGGCCACCGACCGGTGACGACCAACGCCTCGTCGGGCCCGAGCAGCCAGCGCCCCAGCGAATAGTGGGCGTCGGCAGCCGACAGGGCGAAGTCCCCCGGCGCCTGGGGAACCGGGAACTCGTTGGGGGTCTGGCCCACCCAGTCGGGCGGAGCGGGACGCTTCGTCGGGCTCGGCCCGTCGATCGTCTTGCTCCGCACATGGGTGGTCACCCGCCCTATGGAGGCAGCCACGCCGGCGTCGTCCCATGGTGGCGGCGGCCCATCGGGTGGCTCCAGGTTGGAGATGGCCAGCGGCACGTGGGCCTCGGCTGCGGCGGGCGACACCTCCTCGAAGTAGTGGCGGCTGATGAGGCGACCTGCATCGGCCGACAGCCCCAACCAGTTCCGCTGGCGGGGCTCACCCCCGACGAATATCTCGTACGAGCCATCGGCTGCTATGTCGAACTGCGTGTCGTTCAGGACCCCGCCGGTGCGTTCCGTATAGGCGCCGTCGGAACCCCCGACCTCCACGGTGAACGCCGTGTACACCGCTCCGGCCAGGTTGCCGCTGACCCGGTAGGTGCGGTCGCCCCGGATGGGGGCCTCGAAGTAGACGCAGTCGCCATTGTCACCGCTGAACTTGCGGGTCGGCGTCACGATCCGGCGCCAGACCGGGCGCTCCGCGTCGAACTCGGCATGGCTGACCAGGCCCGACTGGAGGATGTGGGCAATGGTGCGATGGGCTTCGGCGACGTCGCGGTCACCGGCCACCATCCACTCCTCGCCGGCGAACCGCTCGCCTGCCTCGGCCAGCACCGCCAGCAGTTCGGCCCATGCGGCTCGCGTCTCGGACATCTGATTCCCTTCGATTCGGACCCCTGGAAACCGGTAGGAGCATGGTCCGCTACCCGGCGGGAGGCCCCACCAGACCGGATCAGCCCTCGGTCAGGCGGTCCCCCAGACGGCGACCCACCACCGCCACGGTTGCCAGCGCCTGCGAGTAGTCCATGCGCGTCGGCCCGAGCACCCCTATGGAACCGGCGGGCTGGCCCTCGATCTCGTACGGAGCCACCACCAGCGAACATCCGGCGAGGTTCTCGAGACCGGTCTCAGCGCCGATGGCCACGCTGAGGCCCCGGTCGATCACGTCCTTCACCAGTGCCACGACGACGAACTGCCGCTCAAGGACGTCCAGCACCCGACGAACCCGCTCGACCTCGTCGAACGCCCCCGCCACCTGGGCGGTTCCACCCACCCATGCCTGGTCCACGTGATCGGAACGCTCGGCCAGGACCATCTCGGCGGTGCGCAGAACGGCGTCGACGGAGGGTTCACCGGTCACGGGGACGGGCGACACGGCGCTCAACCGCCGACCGATGAGGGCTCCTGAGAGGTGTGCAGCCGCCACGGCCAGGGTGGCCTCGCTCGGCTCCGCTGCCTCGCCCACCAACTCCAGGGTGTGCTTCTCGACGGTGCCGTTGGCCATCACCAGGACCAGGAGGGCCAGGTCCGCCGTCAGGCCCACCACCTGGGCGGACCGGACCTCCAGCTGGTCCCGGTCCGGAGCCAGGACCACCGCAGCGCTGCCGGTGAGGTTGGCGAGCAGGTTGCTGGTGTCGGCGAGCATCTGCTCCATCTCGCGATGCGAGCGACTGAAGAAGGCCTGGACCTGCTCGCGGTCCGCCGAATCCAGCATCCCCGGAGAATCCAGGTGGTCCACGAAGAAGCGGTACGCCTTCTCGGTCGGCACCCGGCCCGCCGAGGTGTGCGGCTGCATCAGGTATCCCAGGTCCTCCAGGTTGGCCAGCTCGCTGCGGATCGTGGCCGAGGAGACCTCCACGGCGTGCGAGGCGGCGACCCGCTCCGACCCGACGGGCTGTGCCGTATGGATGTACTCCTCCACGACAGCGCTCAGGATCGCGGCCTTCCGGTCCTCCAACACGAACCTGATGCTAGCGGTAGGCCCGATGGCGTCCGGCCGTACCGATCCGGGTCTAGAAGTTCAGTCGGACAACCTGAGGGCTGAGACGAAGGCCTCCTGGGGCACCTCGACCCGCCCGATGGACTTCATCTTCTTCTTGCCTTCCTTCTGCTTCTCGAGCAGCTTCCTCTTGCGGGTGATGTCGCCGCCGTAGAGCTTCGCCGTCACGTCCTTGCGGTACGCCCGCACGGTCTGGCGGGCGATGACCCTGCCTCCGATGGCGGCCTGGATGGGCACCTCGAACTGCTGGCGGGGTATGAGCTCCTTCAGCTTGGTGGTCATCTTCCGCCCGTATTCGTCGGCTGCCGTCCGGTGGATCACCATGGAGAAGGCATCCACCGGCTCGCCCTGGAGGAGGATGTCCACCCGGACCAGGTCCGAGTCCCGATAGCCCTCCGACTCGTAGTCGAGGCTGGCGTAACCCTGGGTGCGGCTCTTCATATGGTCGAAGAAGTCGATGACGACCTCGGCCAGCGGCAGGTGGTACTTCAACTCCACGCGTTCCGGAGAGAGGTAGGTGATTCCGTCCAGCTCGCCGCGGCGCTCCTGGCAGAGCTCCATGAGGGTGCCCGTGTAGGAGGACGGCGTGATGAGGGTCGCCAGCAGGAAGGGTTCCTCGATGCCGGCTATCTCGCCGGCCGGCGGGAGGTCGCACGGGTTGTCCACCTCGAGGGTCTCGCCGTTGGTCCTGGTCACCCGGTATTCCACCGACGGCGCCGTGGTGATGAGGCTGAGGCCGAACTCCCGCTCCAGGCGCTCCCTCACGATCTCCATGTGGAGGAGCCCCAGGAAGCCACACCGGAACCCGAAGCCGAGGGCTCCCGAGGTCTCCGGTTCGTACGTGAAGCTGGAATCGTTCAGGCGGAGCTTCTGGAGGGCGTCCCGAAGGTCGTTGAACTCATCGCCGTCGATCGGATACAGCCCTGAGAACACCATCGGCTTCGGTTCCCGATATCCCTCGAGGGCCACGTCGGAACCGTTCCGACTGGTGGTGACGGTCTCACCCGACCGTGCCTCGCCGACGTCCTTGATCCCTGCGAGCAGGTAGCCGACCTCTCCAGGGCCCAACTCGTCCACGGGTGTGAGGTCGGGCCGCCGCACCCCCACCTCGTCGACGAGGTGGACCGCTCCCGTCTGCATGAACCTGAGCGACGAGTTGGACCTGAGTCGACCGTTCATGATGCGGATCGAGGAGACCACGCCCCGGTACTGGTCGAAGTGGCTGTCGAACACGAGGGCCTGGAGCGGGGCATCGGCATCGCCGACCGGTGGCGGTGTCCGTTCCACGACCATGTCCAGGAGGGCGGCGACTCCCTCACCGGTCTTGGCGCTGATGTGGAGCACCTCCTCGGCCGGAATGCCCAGGACCTGCTCGATCTCCTCGGCGCAGCGTTCCGGCTCCGCAGCGGGCAGGTCGATCTTGTTCAGCACCGCCACGATCTCAAGGTCGTTCTCGAGCGCCAGGTAGCAGTTGGCCAGGGTCTGGGCCTCGATCCCCTGGGCGGCGTCGACCACCAGGATCACGCCCTCGCAGGCTGCCAGCGACCTGCTCACCTCATAGCTGAAGTCCACGTGACCAGGGGTGTCGATCAGGTTGATGACCGCGTCCTTCCAGTCCAGTCGCACGCTCTGGAGCTTGATGGTGATGCCCCGCTCCCGCTCCAGGTCCATGGTGTCGAGGTACTGGGCCCGCATATCCCGGGGGTCGACGGCACCACAGAGTTCGAGCATCCGATCGGCCAGCGTGGACTTGCCATGGTCGATGTGGGCGATGATCGACGTGTTGCGCAGCCGCGAGATGTCCATGTCCCCCGAAACGGTAGCGGCGGGCACGGATTCCCCAGTAGGTGCACTCGTCGATGGGACGGGCAGGCGTCACGTTCCCGGTCGAACCGTTCCAGCGGCGCCACCGGTAGGATCGTCACCCGTGCCGGTCGGCAATCAGACCGTGCCCCGCCCCTACGGGCGGACCAGTACCCACCGACCAACAGGGACCCCTCCCGTGGCGAACATCAAGAGTCAGATCAAGCGGAACCGTCAGACCGAGGTCCGGCGCGTCCGCAACCGCGCCGCGAGCACAGAACTGAAGACCCGCATCAAGAACGCCCTTCAGGCTGCCGAGGACGGAGAGAACGCTCCCGAGGCTGCCGCCATCGCCATGAGCCGCATCGACCGGGCCGGCAACCGTGGCCTGCTCCACCGCAAGACCGCCTCCCGTCGCAAGTCAAGGCTCCAGAAGCGCCTCAACGCCTCCTCGAACTAGACGCCCGGCCGGGTACTCCGGCAAGCGTCCGGCTAACGCCTGGCGAGGCTCGCCAGGCGGGCCACCAGCACCTCCACCACCAGTTCCGGCGGCCATGCCGACCTACCCCTGAGGTCCAGGTCGGCTGACGCCAGAAGGCGGATCGACCGGGCGGTCTTCTCGGGCCCCAGCCTGCGGCTGGCCTGTAGCGCCTTCCTGGCCGGAAAGCCCTTTATGCCCAGGGCGTCGGCCGATCCTGCCTCGTCCTTCACTCCGGAGCCGTCCAGCCTCAGCAGCCTCCCGAAGTGGGCGTTGAGTGATGCCATGACCGCCAGCGGATGTCGACCACCGGCGTCGAGCATCCTGGCGAGGCAGTCCAACGCTCCGGGAACGTCGCCCTTGTCGATCGCATCTGTGAGGTCCCAGGGGGCCACGTTGCCGCCTGAGCCCAGGAACGGCTCGACGTCGGCGACCCCCAACCCCGAGCCCGGCCCGAAGACCGCTTCGAGGGTCTCCAGCAGGGGCAGGACCTTTGCCCGGTCCTCACCCATCCGGCGGGCCACCAGGGCACGCGCCGGCCTGTCCAGGTCCACCGACGCATGGTCCAGTCGCTCGTCCAACCAGCGCTCGCCATCGCGGCCCCGGCCGGTACCCACCTTCCGGACCTTCCCGCCTGCGGCGGCCACCGCCGCCACCAGGTCCTTGGGGATCGGGTTCAGCTTCGGCTGGGTCGGTGTCCGGCCCTTCTCCCAGACCACGACGAGGGCTGTGGTCTCCAGCGGGGACTCCAGGTAGGCGACGAGCGGTGCGACCGCATCGCGGTTCGTGAATCGCCCAAGGTGCCGGCCCACCACCACCCTCCGTCCGGTCAGGAACGGTGGCGTCTGGGCGGCGTCCACGAGTCGGGCGATCTCGAAGCCGTCGTCTGTGCGGTACTCCTCCTCGGTCAGTTCCTCGAGGGCGAGGCTGCGATCCTCGGTTCCGAGGGCCGCCTCGACGGCAGCCCTGACGGCCTCCGTCACGAGGCTCTCGTCGTCCCCGGAGATGATGGTGATCGGTGTTGTCATGTGGAGTCTCCGGATGCTGGGGATCCAGCGGCCAGAACTGCCGCCATGGCGTCGGCGACCCGGCGGCCGCCTCGGACGTCGTGCGCCCGGATGACACGGCACCCGAGGGCGATCCCCAGGGCGTGAGCGGACCAGGAGGACTCCACCCTCCCATCGATCCCGGCGCCGGTGAGGTCACCCAGGAAACCCTTGTTGGACGCCGAGAGGAAGACCGGAAGACCGAGCGACACCAGGTCGTCGGTGCGACGCAGGAGGGACGCCGACATCCCGGGGGTCTTGCCGAGGTCCAGGCCGGCATCGACCATGATGCGCTCGTCGGGGATGCCGGCGGAGCGGGCCATCTCGACCCTCGCCACCAGGAACTCCCTCACGTCGGCGACGACGTCCGCGTAGCTGGGCGTCGGGTCCGGCACGCGGGGTCCGATCCTGACGTGCGTGGCCACCACGGCTGCCCCATGCCGGGCACATGCCGGCAGGAAGGTGGGGTCGGCGAAACCGCTTATGTCGTTGCCCACCGAGGCTCCGGCAGCGAATGCCTGGTCCGCCACGCCACCCCTGAAGGTGTCGACCGAGATCGGGAGCCCGAACCGGGAGCGGAGGGCCTCGATGGCGGGCAGCACCCGGTCCATCTCCTCGGCCTCGGTCACCTCCGGCCCGGGGCCGGCCTTCGAGCCACCCACGTCCAGGAAGTCGGCTCCGTCGGCGACGTGGCGGTCGGCGAGTCGGAGGAAGTCGTCGAAGTCCCAGAAGCGACCCCGGTCCCAGAAGGAATCAGGGGTCCGATTCAGGATCCCCATCACGAGTGTGCGGGTCGTGCAGTCGTAGCGGTGGCCGGATCCCAGCTCGACGATCACCCGACCGACGGTACACGCGGCTCCGCCTACGCCGGTGCGCGTCTCACCAGCAGGAGGCCACGCTCCAGGTGCACCAC
The DNA here is from genome assembly GCA_012961035.1 of Acidimicrobiia bacterium. GTDB lineage: Bacteria > Actinomycetota > Acidimicrobiia > Acidimicrobiales > MedAcidi-G1 > UBA9410. The sequence continues at coordinate 7,898 of DUAC01000099.1, read as the reverse complement.
CCAGGTGGTTCCGTCCACCCTGAACCGGGTGCCACTGGCCGGTACCACGGCACCCACCGAGGCCGGCGGCCCCCAGCGTTGGTGGGTTCCGAAGCGCAGGTCCAGGGCATCGCCTACGCCGGCCGGAACCGGTTCGCGGAACACCAGCAGGGTGGGCTGGTCGATGCTGCGGCGCCTGAGGTCCGCTAGGAGCCGCCGGGTGGAGCTGAGTCGGTCCACCACGACCACCTCGCCCTGGCCGAGTACCCGGATGCCGGCATCCGCTCCGGTATCCGCCGAACCGGTGAGCGTGCTGCCGGCAACCGCCAGGAGGACGATGCCCACGCCCAGCAGCACCCCCCTCCCCTGCCCGACGCGCCCCCTGTGGGACAACCAGGCGGCCATGGCCACCGATCCGGCCACCGACGATCCCAGGACCGTTCCCATGTATCCCGTCGGGTGGCTTGCGGACCACGCCCCGACCGCTGCTATCCAACGCAGCCCCACGCCTGTCGGAGCATGGACCAACGCGTCCACCGGGGACCCGAGTATTCCTGCGACGAGACCACCGGTTATGCCCCAGACCATCAACGGGCCGGCGACCGGCGCAGCCAGCAGGTTGGCCGGCAGGGCGGCAACCGGAACGGGCCCGAAGCCGGCCAGGAGCAGCGGCGTCACGGCTGCCTGTGCGGCAAGGGTGACGCCTGCGGTCTCACGGAAGATCCGTGGACCGGGTAGGGAGTCGGCCAGGGGCCGGGCAGCCAGGAGGATGCCTGCGGAGGCGGCCACCGAGAGCCTGAAGGCGGCACGGTGCACGAGGAACGGATCCAGGACCACGAGGCCGGCCACGGTTGCGGCCAGGAGGCGTGCGCCTCCGGCCTGTCGACCCCTCGCCGCCGCCAGCGCACTACCGCCGGCCATGACGGTGGCGCGCAGCACCGACGGCTCGAACCTGGTCACGATTGCGAAGAATCCGAGGAGCAGCAGGGTGAGGGGCAGCCTCCAGCGGTACCTGAGTCGTCCCAGGCCCGGGGCGGCGGCAGCCAGGACGAACGCCACGTTCTGGCCCGATACGGCCAGGAGGTGGCCCAGTCCGGCCGCCCGGAAGTCGTCCGCTGTGGAGGCGGACTGGGCCCGGTCGTCGCCCAGCACCAGCCCCGCCAGGAGGGAGGCCTCCCGTTCGCCCAAAGGGGCACTCCCCTTCCAGAGGAGGCGACGTAGCCCGTTGGCGGCCCGGTAGATCCGGCCGGCAGGTCCCGTGGCTCCCAGATGGTCCACCTCGATGGTTCCGGCCACATGGCGGAACCGTTGCCATCTACGCGCCGGACGGACGCTGCCGGCCGTGACCTGGATGGTGGTGCCTGCCAGGAGGTCGCCAACCTCGAGGTGGGCTCCCCCGAACTCCGCATCCAGTCGTCGGCCTTCATGACGGACCTCGACACGCCACCCCCCACCATCCATCGGAGTCGGGTCTCCGACCAGGCGGACCACGCCCTCGATCGGGCCCTGAGGTGGGTCTTCGGTGGCCCGCCAGGCGGCATCGGCGGTCATGGAGGTGAGGACTCCGACGACCAGGGCGGCCGACACCCACCATCGCAGGCCGGCGATCCGTAGGGCGACCGCTGCCATCACGACGGCTCCACCCAGGAGGCCCGGTGGGGTGGGCGCGAAGGCCCCGACCACGGCACCCACCGCCAGCGCCACGGCACCCACCGTGTCGGACCAACGGGGCACCGGTCAGAGGGCCACCCGGTCCAGGAGCCCGGCCAGCTTCGCCGGACCGATCCCCGGGACCTCCAGGAGGCCATCCAGCGAATCGAAGGAACCCATCCGATCCCTGTGGCGGACTATGGCCGCGGCCAGGGAGGGTCCTACGCCGGGTAGGGATTCCAGTTCGGCGGCCGTAGCCCGGTTCACGTCCACCAGGGCCGGTGCCGTGGATCCGTCGTGGATCGGTCCCGGATCGGTCATCTCGGAATCCGAGGGAACCCAGATCCTCGTGCCGTCGCGCAACGGTGCGGCGAGGTTCAGGAGGTCGGGTCGACCACCTTCGACGACCCCTCCTGCCGCTATGAGCAGGTCGGCGACCCGGTCCTCGGCCGGTCGGACGTACAGCCCCGGGCGCGCCACCGCCCCCGCCACGTGCACCACCACCTCGGCCGGCTGGGTCGTGGTCACCGGGGGCACCGTCACGAACGGCAGCCGGGACGGGTCGGAACCGTCCGATGGCCACCAGATGAGCGCTGCCAGCCCGATGCCGGCCAGGAGGAAAAGGCCGGCGACCGTGAGTCGTGCCGGGGTGGGAGGACGCTCGAAGAGGAGGTCGTCTATTCGGCGTCGGATCTGTTCACCGGGCCCGGACATGGCCCACCCCCGGGGGGTCGCTGTGGTTCCGGGGAGGTGGTTGGTGCTCGTCGCCTACGGCCGCAGGGTCCGTGGACGCCCTACGAGCAGGTCAGGAGGTCTGGCAGATCAGAAGAGTGCCGAGGTGAGGCGGCGACGCCACCCCGCGGTTCGGGGATCCTCCGGACCCAGCAGCTCGAGGAGGTCGAGGAATCGTTGGCGGGAAGCCTCGTCGGCCTTCACCTCGCCCAGGAGCTCGGTGAGGCTGGCGTCGATGTCGTCCACCGGCTCAGTGCGGGCCATCGCCGCGACCCGGCGGGTCTCCGGCGATTCGGGGATCCGTTCGAGGAGCTTCAGGGCCGCCTCCCGGTCACCGTCGCCCGCCCTTTCGACCAGCAGGAGGGCAAGTGCCGTCACTGCGGCCACGTTGTCGATCTCGAGCTCCAGGGCGGCGATGAGGGAAGCCTCGTCACCCAGCGCCACGAGGCGCTCGACCTCGGATACCTCCTCGCCGGGCAGGAGTCCCTCGACGAAGGTCCTCACGGCGTCCTCGCCCTGCGCACCCACGAAGCTGGCGGCCACCTGGCCGTCCACCATTCCGAATACGGCCGGTATGGACTGGACCTGGAAGGCCTGGGCGGCTCCGGGGTTCTTGTCGATGTCCAGCTTGGCCAGCACGACACGGCCGTTGGTCTCGGCGACGACCTTCTCAAGGATCGGCCCCAGGGTCTTGCAGGGCCCACACCACTCGGCCCACAGGTCGACCACCACGGGGACCTGGCGCGACCGGTCGATGACCTCTGCCTGGAATGTGGCGTCGGTTACGTCCATGGCGGTCAGGGTAGGGAGCCCGACCGGCCCCTCCACTACCGTCCACGCGCTATGGGAGACACAGCCGGAATCAACCACGACAACCTGGTCCGTTGGTTCGACGGGCAGGTCGGCGGAGTTGACGGCGGGTTGGAGTTCCACCTCATAACCGGGGGACGGTCCAACCTCACGTTCACCGTCTCGGATGGGCACGGACGCCGCTGGGTGCTGCGCAGGCCGCCCATGGGCCACGTCCTGGCGACCGCACACGACATGGCCCGGGAGCACCGGATCATCAGCGCACTGGCTGACAGCGGCGTGCCGGTCCCGTCGATTGTCGGCCTCTGCGAGGACGAGGAGGTGAACGGGGCCCCGTTCTACGTGATGGACTTCGTCCCCGGTCTCGTGGTCCGCGACGTCGCCATTGCCGAAGGCGTGCCGGTCGAGGTCCGCAGGCGGATGGGCGAATCGCTGGTCGAGGTGCTGGCGCGCCTCCACGCCGTGGACCTGGATGTCGTGGGGCTGTCCGGGCTGGGCCGCCATGACGGTTACATCGAACGCCAGCTGAAGCGTTGGCGCACCCAGTTCGTGGACGCCACCACCCGGGAGATCCCCCGCGTCCTGGAGGTCCACGACCTGCTGGCCGCCAGGGTTCCCACCCAGCAGGGGGTGGGAATCGTGCACGGCGACTACCGCCTGGACAACTGCATGATGTCCGCCGACGGGGAGGTCGCTGCAGTCCTGGACTGGGAGCTGTGCACCCTCGGCGACGTGCTGGCCGACGTGGCGGGGATGGTCGCCTACGGGGACTCGAGGACCACCGGCGGTGTCCTGCCACCCACCTCGGTGGAAGGCTTCCCCACGACCGACGAGGTCCGGGAGCTCTACGCCCGTCACGGCACACGCGACCTCGCCGACCTGGACTTCTACGTGGCCTTCGCATACTGGCGAATCACCTGCATAGTGGAAGGGGTGTACTCGCGCTACGCGGCCGGCGTCATGGGCGACCAGGACGATCCTCGCCTCGTGGAGGCATTCGGACAGCGGGTCCTGGACCTCGCCGACCTGGCGTACGAGTCCGCTTCGCTGCTGCCGGCGGTGGGCTGAGGTGTCCGAGCGTCCGATGGTCGAGGTCTTCGAGACCCCCGTCCTTCTCGAGCCGGTTCTGGTGCTGGCCATGGACGGTTGGATCGATGCCGCAGGCGCGGCCAGGGACGCCCGCCTGCAACTCGTGGGCGGCGACCCGGGGCGGCGGATCGCCAGGTTCGACACGGACCGACTGCTGGACCACCGGGCCCGGCGACCCACCCTCCAGCTCGTCGACGGGGTGAGCAGGCGCATCCAGTGGCCTTCCATCGAGCTCTTCCTGCTGGAGTCGACGTCCGACAGCGACCTCCTGGTCCTGCATGGTCCCGAACCCGACCATGAGTGGCGGGCGTTCTCCGACGCCGTCCTGGAGCTCTGCCACAGCCTCGACGTACAGATGGTCGTCGGCCTGGGCGCCTACCCGGCAGCCGTACCCCACACCCGACCCACCCGCCTCTCGTGCACGGCCGGTAGCCCGGAGATGACCCACAGGTTGGACTTCGTGACCGCCACCCTCGAGGTGCCGGCCGGTGTCCAGGCGGTGATCGAGATGGCGGCCAGCGGTGCCGGCATTCCCTCCATCGGACTCTGGGCCCAGGTCCCGCACTACCTGGCGGCCTCCTCCTACCCACCGGCCGCACTGGCCCTCCTGAAGGGCCTCGGCGAACTCACCGGGGTCTCGTTCGGGGATGGCCCACTGGCCGAGTCGGCACTGGCCACGCTGGCCCGCCTGGATGACCTCGTGACCCGCAACCCGGAGCACGTCACGATGCTGGAGAAGTTGGAGTCCGCCTACGACGACCTCCACGACATGAGGGGCCAGTTGCCCGACGGCGAGCAGCTGGCTGCCGAGCTGGAGCAGTACCTGCGCAGCCACGACGACAGCTGAGGCGCCCCGGTTGATGCCGGATGGGTACGGGCCGACGTGTCAGACGACGACGTTGACCAGCTTCGGTGCTCGGACGATCACCCTTCGGGGTGCGCCACCGGCCAGGGCGGCCAGCACCTTGTCCGATGCGAGCGCGAGGGCCTCGGCGGCGGCCTCGTCCAGGTCTGCCGGCACCTCCACGCGGTCCCGGACCTTGCCGTTCACCTGGATGACCATGGTGACGGTGTCGTCCACCAGCTTGGCCGGGTCCGCCTCGGGCCACGGCTCCAGGTGGACGTGACCGCCGCGTCGCGTCTCCCAGAGTTCGGCGCAGAGGTGTGGGGCAGCCGGTGCCATGACCTGGAGGAGGGCGTCGATGGCCGCGTCCAGCGTGTCGGTGTGCGGTCCGTCGTCAGCCTGGACGTAGCGGTAGAGGGTGTTCGTGAACTCCATGAAGCCGGCGATCGCCGTGTTGTAGGACCAGCGGTCGTACTCGTCGGTGATGCGGGCCACGAGGCGGTGGGTTGCCCTGTCGATGTCGGCATCGGCCCCGGTCGTGTCACCGGCACGGGCACCGGTCCACAGGTCGGAGCCGGGCGCGGCCAGGCGCCAGACCCGGGCCAGGAACTTGGCGCACCCGTCGATCCCGAAGTCCTCCCAGTCCACGTCCTCCTGCGGGGGCTTCACCTGCAGGTGGGCGAGTCGCAGGGCATCGGCCCCCTGACGGTCCAGGATCGGCTCGGGAGCGACGAGGTTGCCCTTCGACTTGGACATCTTCGTGCCACCCAGGCGGATCATGCCCTGGGTGAAGAGCCGCTGGAACGGTTCCCTCAGCCCGGGGGGCGCCACGCCCAGGTCGGCCAGGGCCTTGGTGAAGAACCGGGCGTACATGAGGTGGAGGATTGCGTGCTCCACCCCGCCGATGTACTGGTCCACGGGCAGCCAGCGGGCCGCAGAGTCTGGTGAGAACGGCGCCTCGTCGTTCCACGGGTCGGTGAACCGCAGGAAGTACCAGGAGGAGTCCACGAAGGTGTCCATCGTGTCGGTCTCGCGCCGCGCCGGGCCGTCACAGGACGGGCAGGTGGCGGTGAGGAAGCCGTCGTGCGTGGTCAGCGGGGATCGACCCGTCGGCATGAACTCCACGTCATCGGGTAGCTCCACCGGCAACTGGTCGACCGGTACCGGCTGTTCGCCGCAGGAGTCGCAGTAGATAATGGGAATGGGACAGCCCCAGTAGCGCTGGCGTGACAGCAGCCAGTCGCGGAGGCGGTAGTTGACCTTCCGGACGCCCAGGCCCTCGGCCTCCAGCCAGTCGGATGCCGCCGCCTTGGCCTCCCCCACGGCCATGCCGTCCAGGAAGCCACTGTTGATGGCCTGCCCGTCGCCGAGGTAGGCGTCGCCGTCGAAGTCGTCGGGCGGCTGGACGGTCCGGACGATGTCGCATCCGTGGGCCTTGGCGAAGTCCCAGTCCCGCTGGTCCTGCCCGGGCACCGCCATGATCGCACCGGTGCCGTAGGTCATCAGGACGTAGTCGGCCAGGAAGACGGGTATGGCCCGGCCCGTGAAGGGATTCACCACACGGCCGCCGGTGACCACGCCGCGTTTGTCCAACGGCCCGGTGGTGGACATGCGGTCGATCTCGCTGCGGCCCGCCACCGAGGTGCGGAAGGCGTCCACGTCTGCTCTCCGGTCCTCGGTAGTCAACTCGTCGACTCGGGGGTGTTCCGGTGAGATGACGGCGAACGTGATGCCGAAGGAGGTGTCGGGACGCGTCGTGAACACCTTCAGCGGCTCGACGTCGGTCCGGGCGTTGCCGTCATCGTCGGCTACGGCCAGGCCGAACTCGGTGCCCTCGGAGCGCCCGATCCAGTGGCGCTGCATGACCTTGACCTTCTCGGGCCAGTCAACGGTGTCCATGTCGTCGAGCAGCTGCTGGGCGTAGTCGGTGATCCGGTAGAACCACTGCTCCATGTCGTGGCGCTCGACCAGGTCGCCCGAACGTTCGCAGGTGCCGTCACCCAGCACCTGTTCGTTGGCCAGCACGGTCTGGCACCCGGGACACCAGTTCACCGGGGCGGTGTCGCGGTAGACGAGGCCGGCCTCGTAGAACTTCAGGAAGATCCACTGCGTCCAGCGCATGTACGACGGGTCGTGGCTTCGCACCACCCGTCGCCAGTCGTAGACGGCACCGATGCGCCGCAGCGACGCGGACAGGGCCTCGATGTTGGCTTCGGTGTTGATCCGCGGGTGGGTGCCGGTGGTGATGGCGGCGTTCTCGGCCGGCAGGCCGAACGAGTCGAAGCCGATCGGCGAGAGCACGCCGTCGCCGCGCATGGTGCGGTAGCGGACCAGCAGGTCACCCATGGTGTAGTTCCGGACGTGGCCCATGTGCGCCGGACCGCTCGGGTACGGGTACATGGAGAGCACGTAGAACGGCGGCCGGGGGTCGTCGTTGTCGACCTGGTAGGTGCCCTCGTCGAGCCAGCGCTGCTGCCAGCGGGCCTCGATGGCCTGGGGGTCGTAGCGCTCGGACATCGACGTGAGGTTACCGAAGCGTCGGCTGGCCGGAGGTGTCCTGAAACCCGTCCCGTCGAGCCCTGTCCGCGAAGGGCGCTGGTAGATTGTCGGCTCCTCGGGGCTATAGCTCAGTTGGCAGAGCGCTTCCATGGCATGGAAGAGGTCGAGGGTTCAATTCCCTCTAGCTCCACGTGACGCCGCAGGTCAACGACCTGCGGTGTTTCCGTTTTCAGGAGTCGGCGTCGAATCCGAGTGCGGCTATGCACCCCGGGTAGGTGGGCTGGTCGATCAGGAC
>DUAC01000098.1:13648-24267 GCA_012961035.1 Acidimicrobiia bacterium | reverse complement strand
TCAGCGTCCCCGGGGTACCTGAACGTGACGTTCCGGAACTCGACCCTTCCCCGGGGGGCGGAGAGGGGTCGGGCCCCGGGCCTGTCGACTATCGCCGGCTTCTCGTCCAGGATCTCGTAGATGCGCAGGGCCGAGGCTGCCGCCCTCTGGGCCTGGAGCAGAACGAAGCCGAACATCCTGAACGGCACCGAGATCATCGTCACGTACGCGCTGAATGCCAGCAGCGAGCCGACGCCGATCTCCCCGTCGATCACGAGGTGCCCGCCATAGAGGAGGACGAGGGCCATCCCCAGTCGTGGCAGCGCCTCGATGAGGGGATTGAAGCGTGCCCGGGCCTCTACGAGGGCGGTCGCCGACCAGCGGAGACGGTCGGCGACCATGGACAGCAGGGCGATCTGGTCCGACTCGGCAGCGAACGACTTCACCACCCGGGTTCCGTTGATGTTCTCGTCGACGACCATGGCCACCTCGGCCATCCGTCCCTGGGTCACCCACGAGAGGGGAAAGACCTGGTCCCTGAGCCTCTGTCCGAGTACGTACACGAACGGCATCGTCGACACCGTGACGAGCGCCAGGGGGACGTGGATGCTGAGCATGAACCCGAAGGCCATCAGGAAGCTGATCGCCGAGAGGCCGGCCAGCGGGCCGAAGGCCAGGAGTAGCTGGATGGAGCGGATGTCGGAATTGGCCCGCGATATGACCTCCCCACCCGCCACCCGGTCGTAGAACGAGAACGAGAGCCTGGTCAGGTGGTCGTAGATCTGCGACCTCAGGTCGGTCTCGATCCGACACGCCGTCCCGAAGAGCAGGTACCTGTACGCGAAGCGGAGGCCGAAGGAGGCGGCGGCCATCACGACAAGTAGGAGGACGTTGCCCTCCAGCCCACCTGCACGCTGGTCCACGGCGACGTCGACCGCTCGACGCAGGACCATCGGTACCGATACCTGGAGTGCCAGGCCGGATAGCCCGGTCACCAGCACCACGATGAAGGTTGCACGTCGGGCCCGGATGACGGGCAGGAGTCGTCGGAACCAGCCCTTCGAGGGGTCCGGGTCGACGTGTGCTGCCGTTGGGGTGCGCTTCGATGCCGCGCTCACGCGGCGCCGGCGGCCCGGGCGGCCCGGATGGCCTCGCCGAAGCGGGCGAGGCTGGCGATCAGACGGTGGGAGTCGCCGGCGTGCACGTGGGCGCCTATGAGCACCAGCCGGTCACCGACCGCCCGGTCGGCGCGCTGCAGGGCGGTTCGGCCGTCACCGGTGAGGTGGTGGGTGACCCGTCGGCCATCCTCGGGGTCGGGATGGCGTTCCACCAGGCCGCGGGTGATCAGGCCGTCCATTAGGGCTGTCACCGACGGGCGACTCACCGACAGGCGTCCGGCCAGGTCCGATGGAGCGGCTCCACCCTCGTCCAGGAAGGCGAGGACCCGGTACTGGGGGAGGCTGAGGTCGATCTCACCGAGGGGGATGGTGACCTGGCGTGCCAGCTTGGCCGCCGCACGCGCCGCCGCCACCAACTGTCGGTCGTCGTCGTCCGGATCGTCGGCAGTGGGCGCCACCTCCTCGCCATGTCGCGCATCAGCCATGATGGTTAGGGTATCGAACTACCTGATACGACCCCGAGTCGGGCGGGCTCCGGGAGGCTCCGGGCCGACGGGCGTCGGTCATTAGGATCCCCTCCAGATGTCCATCCTCGTCGGCCTGACCGCGGTCCTCCTGCTCCTGGTCGTCAATGCCTTCTTCGTGGCCGCCGAGTTCAGCCTGGTGGCCGTCGACCGCGCCCGGGTGGAGGCGGCAGCCGGGACGGATCCGGCGGCACGCCGGGTGAGGGCCCTTACCCGGCGTCTCACCTCGCACCTCTCGGCAGCCCAGTTCGGGATCACCCTCTCGGCCCTGCTCCTCGGCTTCGTGGCCGAGCCGACGGCGGCTCGGATCATCACCGGTGGTGAGCACCCCACCGGCCTTTCCGTGGTCGTTGCCATCGCAGCTGCCGCACTGCTGCACATGGTGCTGGGGGAGCAGGTGCCGAAGTACGTGGCCCTTGCGGCGCCGGAAGCGGTGTCGCGTCGACTGGCTCCGCTGGTGCTCGCCTACGGGCTGGTCGTGCGACCTGTCGTCGTGGTCCTGAACGGCTCGGCCAATGCGGTCCTGCGGTGGGTGGGGGTGGAGCCACGCGAGGAACTGGGTTCCTCGCGCACGCTCGACGAGCTGGGTGACCTGGTGCGGGAGTCCTCGGACGCCACGTTGGACAGTTCCGACGTGGCGCTGTTCACCCGATCGATCCGGTTCAGCGAGAAGATGGTTGCCGACGTGCTCGTACCGAGGCTGGACGTGGAGGCACTCCGTCTGGACGCAACTGGGTCCGACCTCCTGGAGAGGTCGGCGAGGACCGGCCACTCGCGCTTTCCGGTCTTCGAATCCGATCTCGACCACGTCGTGGGCGTGGTACACGTGAAGTCCCTCCTGCGGAGGCCGGCAGCGTTGCGTGGGCATGCCCCGGTCGTCGAGCTGATGCATGACGTGCTTGCCGTTCCCGAGACCCGCTCCCTGGATGACCTGCTCGCCGACCTGCGTGAGCACCGGGGCCACATGGCCGTCGTGGTCGACGAGCACGGGGGTACGGCGGGAATCGTCACGGTGGAGGACGCCCTTGAGGAGATAGTCGGCGAGATCGACGACGAGCACGACACCCGGGTGGTGCGCACCAGGTTGGACGGGCCGGGACGCAACGTCGTGTCGGGTCGACTGAACCTGGACGAGGTGGCGGACATCACCGGACTCCGGTTGCCTCCGGGCCCGTACGAGACCCTCGCCGGCTTCGTCCTCCAACGCCTGGGGCGCCTGCCGCAGCCGACGGCGATGGTCGAGCACGAAGGCTGGATGATCGAGGTGGTGGCGGTGGAGGGTCGGCGGATCGCCACTCTCCGGATCGTCGTTCCTCCCGACCGCGGGGATTCCACATGATCCTGCTCTCGCTGCTGGTCGTCGTAGCCCTCGTGGCCGTGAACGCACTGTTCGTGGCGACCGAGTTCGCCCTGGTGGCGGCACGTCCGTCCAGCCTCGAGGCGGCAGCGGCGGAGGGCTCCGTGTCGGCGTCCAGGGCTCTGGCCGCACGACGGGACCTGAGGGTCCAGATGTCAGGGGCGCAACTGGGAATCACGGTGAGCAGCATCGCCCTGGGCATCCTGGCCGAGCCGACGATCGGACGTCACCTCGAGTCCCTGGCCGATGCCGCCGGCCTGCCGTCAGGTGTGTCGTCCACAACGGCACTGGTGCTGGCGATCGGGCTGGTTGCCGTGTTCCAGATGCTGTTCGGTGAGCTGGTTCCGAAGAACTTCGCGATTGCCGATCCGGAGCGGACGCTTCGCTGGACGGTTCGGCTGCACGGGGCGTTCGTCGCGGTCCTGAGACCCGGAATCGTCGTAGTCGACCGGTTGGCCGCCATGGCGGTACGGCCCTTCGGCCTCACGCCCGTCGACGAGATCCGCCGGGCGGTCGGAGCGCCGGAACTCACCGCCCTGCTGGACGCGTCGCGTGATGAAGGACTCATCGAAAGCTTCGAGCACGACCTGTTGACAGGAGTGCTGGACCTGGGACGGCAGACGGCGGCATCTGTGATGGTGGCCCGGCCGTCGGTGGTGGCCGTGGACAGGCGGCTACCGCTGGTGGAGGTGGAGGATGTCATGGCCTCCAGCGGCCACACCAGACTTCCGGTGCTGGATCGACGCACGGGTGAGGTCGTGGGCATGGTGCACGCCAAGGACCTGCTCAGGCTTCCACCCGAGGCTCGGGACGAGCCGGTGCCATTGGAGTCGATACGCAGCCTGCTGGTGCTGCACACGGACCTCCTGCTGGACGACGTCCTGCAGGGCCTGCGGCGATCCCGCAGCCAGATGGCGGTGGTCGTGGATGGTTCCGGATCCTGGGTGGGGATCCTGTCCATGGACGACGTGGTAGAGGAACTCGTGGGGGAGATTCCCGACGAGTCCGAGTAGGGAACGCCGTGACCGGGGCCATACCGGCCTGTTACGGTCGGGAATCAACCAGCGGATAGAATCCGGCGGTGTCCCGCCTCCCCGGCCTGGTCGGCGCGTCCGTCGCGCTCCTCCTGGCCCTTCCCTCGACTGCCGTCGCCCAGGTGTCGGAACGATCCGTGGTCTTCACCAGCGACCCGTCACGGGCCCTCGTCATCGAGCGGGATGCGGGGCTGCTGCCGCTGATCGAGGCCGCCTCAGACGTGTTGCCGCTGGCCGTGGCGGGCCTGGCCGAGGCTGAGACCCGCTATCGCTCGATGGCCCGCCTGCTCGCCTCCGCACGATCCAGGCAGAGGTCGGCGGCTGCGGCGCTCCTGCAGGTGAACCGGATGGTCGCCGACATCGTGAGGGACGCCGACCGCATGCGGTCCACCTACGACGACGTCTTCGATGGCCTCTCGGAGACCAGTCGGAGGCAACTCAGGCGTGGTGCCCACACCCGGAGCAACCGTTCGGCGGTGGTCCGCCAGATCACGTCGGCTGACTGGGTGTGTCCGATCGGCGCACGCACGAAGTTCCGCGACACCTGGGGGGCTCCACGATCAGGCGGGCGGAGCCACGAGGGCGTGGACCTCGTCGGCAAGCGCCACGACCCGCTCCTGGCGCCGGTGGACGGAGTCGTCTCCTACCGGTGGGACAGCGTCGGGGGGCGATCCTTCGACCTGGTGGCCGCCGACGGCGACTACTACTACGGGGCGCACCTCTCGGCCTACGGCAGGGAGGGTGAGGTGGAGGCCGGTGACGTGATCGGCTACATGGGCGACAGCGGCAACGCCCAGGGCGTCCACCTGCACTTCGAGTACCACCCGGGTGGTGCACAGAACGCCGTCAACCCGTATCCGTTGGTCGACGCCCACTGCACGGACCGGGCGGGAAGCAACGTCTCCCTCTACGACTGAGGAAGGCATTGAGGCAGGGATCGGGGCGGTAGGTCCGATCCCGGGTCAGGCGCCTATGGCGTGGTAGCCCCCGTCGACGTGCACCATCTCGCCGGTGGTGGCCGGGAACCAGTCCGACATCAGGGCCACGCAGGCACGTGCGATCGGTTCCGAGTCGTTGACGTCCCACCCCAGCGGAGCCCGGGTGCCCCAGGCATCCTCGAAGGCAGCGAAGCCGGGAATGCTCTTGGCGGCCATGGTCCGGATCGGACCGGCGGCGACGATGTTCACCCGGATGTCGTCCCCGCCCAGCGAGCGCGCCAGGTATCGGGAGGTCGACTCCAGGGCGGCCTTGGCGACGCCCATCCAGTTGTAGGCGGGCCAGGCGAAGCGGGCGTCGAAGTCCAGTCCGACGATGGATCCTCCGTCGGTCATGAGCGGCGCCACCACCTCGGCCACCGTCTTGAGCGAGTAGGCGGAGATCTCCATGGCCACGGCCACGTCCGACCACTCGGCTGCCATGAAGTCCTCGCCCAGGCAGATTTCCGGGGCGAATCCGATGGCGTGTAGTGCGCCGTCCACCCGCCCCCAGGTCTCGGTGAGCCGTTGACGCAGGGCATCGGTCTGCTCGCGCGAGGTCACGTCGAATTCCAGCACCTCGACCGGATGGGGCAACTTGCGCGCCGTTCGTTCGGTGAGGCGCAGGCCTCTGCCCGCCCCGGTGAGCACCACCTCGGCGCCCTCCTCCTGGGCCAGCCGGGCCACCGAGAAGGCCAGGGATGCATCGGTGAGAACCCCGGTGATGAGCAGTCGCTTGCCGTCGACGATCCCCACGTGCCTGAACCTTTCGTAGTTGCCGGTTGTCCCGGTCGGTCGTTCGGTTCGGAATCCTAGGGCCGGGACGGGTGGACGATCGTGGAGGGGAGGGTCGATATCGTCTGCGTCCCGGACGGGGAACTCCCATACCCTCACAGGATGGACATGGGGATTCAGGGCACGGCCGGCTCGACGGGTGGATTCCAGACGTCGAGCACGCAGACGATCCACCAGGAGGCCTGACCCGCTATGGCGGAACTCACGATCACCCTTCCCGACGGCTCCACGCGGAACCTGCCCGTGGGTGCCACCGGCGCTGACCTGGCCGCCGACATCGGTCCCGGCCTGGCCAAGGCGGCCCTGGTCGTAACCGTCGACGGCGACGCCCGTGACCTCGACCGGGTCCTGCCGGACGGGTCCACGGTCTCGATCATCACAGCGGACAGCGATGACGGGCTCCACACCATCCGGCACTCGACGGCCCACGTGCTGGCCCAGGCCGTGCTGGACCTCTGGCCCGGCGCCACCTACGCCATCGGCCCACCGATCCAGGACGGCTTCTACTACGACTTCGAGCTGCCCGGTGGCGCCACCTTCAGCAACGAGGACCTGGAGGCGATCGAGGCGCGCATGCGCCGGGTGATCGACGCCGACCAGGCCTTCGAACGCCACGAGGCCGATGCGGACGAGGCGCTGGAGCTGTTCTCCGGGCACCCCTACAAGCAGGAGATCATCGAGCAGGTCACTTCCGGCGCCGCCACCGGCGAGTTGGCCGGCGAGGCGTCGACCGATGGTTCAGTCACCTACTACCGCAACGGTGAGGACTTCATCGACCTCTGCCTCGGCCCGCATGTGCCGTCCACCGGGCGCCTCGGACACTTCGCCCTCCAGAAGGTCGCTGGTGCCTACTGGCGTGGCGACGAGAAGCAGCCGATGCTCCAGAGGATCTACGGCACCGCCTGGGCGGACAAGAAGGCCCTCAAGGGGCACCTCCACCGACTGGTTGAGGCCGAGAAGCGGGACCATCGACGACTGGCTGCCGAGCTGGACCTGGTGTCGTGGCCGGAATCCCTGGGGCCGGGGCTGGCCGTCTGGCACCCGAAGGGCGCACTCGTCCGGAAGTTGATCGAGGACTACAGCCGTGACCGCCACGAGGCCGGCGGCTACGACTTCGTCTACAGCCCGCACATCGCCAAGGCGGTGCTCTGGGAGACGAGTGGCCACCTCGACTTCTACGCCGACGGCATGTTCCCGCCCATGGAGCTGGACGGGGCCATCTACTACCCGAAGCCGATGAACTGCCCGTTCCACGTGGCGATCTACCAGAGTGGACAGAGGAGCTACCGGGACCTGCCCAGTCGGCTCTTCGAGTTGGGCACCGTCTACCGCTACGAACTCTCCGGTGTCATCCACGGTCTCATGCGGAGCCGGGGCTTCACCCAGGACGACAGCCACATCTTCTGCACGCCCGAGCAGGTTCCCGACGAGCTCGCCTCCCTGCTGGAGTTCACCCTCAGCGTGCTCAGGGCCTTCGGCTTCGAGGACTTCCAGGCCAAGCTCTCGACCCGACCCGAGGGCAAGGCGGTGGGGGAGGACGCCCTCTGGGAGATGGCCACCGACGGCCTGCGGTTCGCCCTGGAGGCGGCCGGCCTGGACTACGTGGTCGACGAGGGCGGCGGCGCCTTCTACGGGCCGAAGATCGACGTCGACGTCACCGACGCCATCGGCCGCCCCTGGCAGCTCTCCACCATCCAGTTGGACTTCAACCTTCCGGAGAGGTTCGGGCTGGAGTACGTGGGCGCCGACGGCGGTCGCCATCAACCTGTGATGATCCACCGGGCCCTCATGGGCTCCATCGAACGGTTCTTCGGAGTGCTCCTGGAGCACTATGCCGGAGCCTTCCCACTCTGGCTGGCTCCCGAGCAGGTGAGGGTCCTTCCGGTGGCCGAGGAGCATCAGGCCTATGCGGAGTCGGTCGTGGATCGCCTCTCGGCCGAGGGTTTCCGGGCGAAGCTGGCCCCGGCGGAAGAACCCCTGGGGAAGCGGGTCCGTGCCGGCAAGGTTGCCAAGGTTCCCCACGTGGTGGTGGTGGGCGACGACGACCTGGCCAACGGCACGGTGGGAGACAACGCCCGCGGAGCCGAGGCTCCCGAGCGGGACCTACCCCTGGACGAGTTCGTCGGGCGACTCGCAGCAGCGGTGGAGTCGAAGTCCTGAGTCGCCTCGACCAACTCTGGGCCGGTTGGCGGCACGCATACGTGTCGGCGCTGGGCGATGGCATCCAGCCCGAGGTCCCGGGGACCACGGTGCCCGAGGGCTCCACCCTCTTCGAGGCCATCGAGCAGAGCGGTCTGGACGATTCCGAGACCTTCATCATCCACCGGGGTCCAACCTGTTTCGCCCTGTTGAACGCATACCCGTACACGAGCGGACACCTGATGGTCCTGCCCCGACGCGCCGTGCCGGCCCTTGCCGGCCTTACCGATGGGGAGCACGACGAGCTCTGGGCAACGGTTCGCGATGCGGTGGCCGCCGTCGAGTCGGCGTTCTCACCGGGTGGCGTGAACGTGGGCCTGAACCTGGGTGCGGCGGCTGGAGCCGGCGTACCCGGCCACCTCCACGTCCACGTGGTGCCCCGCTGGGCCGGTGACACGAATTTCACCACCACCACCGCTGACCTCCGTGTGCTTCCGGAGGCCCTCAGTGGGTCGTGGCGACGCCTCCGTGAGGCCTGGCCCTCCTGAGGGTCGCCCCGGCGGGCGGGGGCCGTAATCGCCTGAACGTCGCCCTGTGCCCGCCACGCCATACGATTGAGACTCGTTCTCAATCCTTCCGACCCCCAACCGGTCGGCTATCCCGGTCGAGGTGACCGTAGGCATGGAGTTCCTGACCGATCCCTGGCAGTGGTGGGTGCAGCCCTTCATCGGCGATCCCGTCCTGCAGCGTGCGGTACTGGCAGGCCTGCTCACCGTTCTCGTGACATCGGTGGTCGGTACCTGGGTGGTGCTGCGTGGAACCACCTACCTGGGCGAGGCTCTGGGCCACGGCATCCTGCCCGGCGTCGCAGCTGCCTACCTGCTGGGTGGCAACCCGACCGTCGGTGCCCTGGTGGCCGCGGCGGCCATGGCCGTGGGTGTCCGGGGGATACAGCGCCGTTCACCGCTCCCCGGTGAGTCGGCCATCGGCCTCCTCCTGGTCGGGATGCTCGCGCTGACGGTCGTGCTGGTGGCAGCTGCGGACGGAATCGACGAGCACGACCTGCAGGAGATGCTCTTCGGAGCACTGCTGGACACATCTCCGACCGACCTGCTGCTACAGGCGGCGCTGGTGGGCGTGGCGGTCCTGGTGGCCCTCGTGTTCCACCGTGCCCTGCTGGTCCTCACCTTCGACGAGGTCCAGGCACGCCTCATGGGGATGCGGCCCCGGTTGACGGGGCTGGCCTTCCTTCTGCTGGTCGCCCTGTCGGTCACCGCCTCGTTCAACGCGGTCGGCAGCCTGCTGGTCTTCGCCTTCCTGGTCGCCCCACCGGCCGCCGCCGCCATGCTCGTCCGCCGGGTGCCGGCCATGATGGCCACGTCGGCACTCATCGGAACCGGATCGGTGCTCCTCGGCGCCCTCCTGGCCCACCACCTGCTCGGAACAACGGGCCATCTCCACGGGGGATCCCCGGTCGGGGTGGGCCACCCCTCGCCCGAGGAGGTGGCCATGCCGGCGACCATGGCGCTCGTAGCTGTCGCGGTCGTGCTGGTGGTGATGGTGGTGCGCGGTGTCCGCTCCGATCAGGAGGCCTGAACTCCTCCGGGCGCGGTCGGCGCGGACCTGTGTGCCGACGGTTGGGGGTCAGCGGGCCAGCCGGCCCGCCTGGAGGTCCGTCAGGTGACCTGACGAGTGCAGCCACGAGATGGTCTCGGCGAGGGTCGTCTCGAGCGGCGTCGCCGGGAAACCGAAGGCGTCCGCAGCGCTCCGCTGGTCGACCTCCTGAAGGCCACCGGCGGTCATGTTGGCCGTGGTCATCCGGGCCACCTCCCGGCCCAGCGGCATCCTGCGGCCGGTCGCTCGTCCGACCAGGTCGCAGAGGGCACCTGTCAGGCTGAGAAGCGGTGCCGGAAAGCTGGAGATCCGTACCGGTCGACCGGTCAGGTCCGATGCCATTCGCAGCATGTCGGCCGGTCCGATCAGGTGTCCGGCCAGGAGGTGCCGGGCCGGCGCTGGTCCGTTCGTGAGGGAACCCACGCAGACGGCGGCGACATCCCTGACGTCGACCATGCCGAAGCAGGCTCCGGAGGGCATGGGAACCCGGGAGCGTCGCAGGCCGTCGAGCACCGTGGCCATGGAGTCGCTCAGGTCCGGACTGGGGTCCAGCGGGCCGATTATCCCGCCGGGACAGACGACCACCACCGGACGCCCGGCCTCCTGGTGGGCCACGGCCAGGGCGTCGGCCTCGATTTTGCTTCCGGTGTAGGGCCCGCACTCCGGGCCGGTCGGGGTCTCTGGGCCCAGAGCCGTGCGGGACGCCGCGTAGACGCCGATGGAAGAGACGTGGACCACCCGTCGGAGGCCCCGCTCGGCAGCGGCATCCAGCAGGACGGCTGTCGAGGCCGGGTTCACCGAACGCATCTGGCGGCCCTGACGGGGCTCCAGGCTGAACACGGCACCTGCGTGGAGCAGGGCGTCGACCCCGTCCAGCGACGCCCGAAGGGCCTCGTGGTCGGTCAGGTCGGCCAGGACGACCTGGATGCCATCGGGGTGGAGGTCGTGGAGGACCGCCGCCGCACGGAGCTTGGCGGGGTTGCGTACGACCGCCCTCACCTCGTGACCGGCGGCCACGGCCGCAGCCATGCAGTGGGAGCCGAGGAACCCCGAGGCCCCGGTGATCGCAACCTTCATTCACGCCT
>DUAC01000098.1:0-13617 GCA_012961035.1 Acidimicrobiia bacterium | reverse complement strand
GCGGAAGACCGCCTCTGTCAGCATGCGGCGAGGTGGCGACCCTCATCGGCCGACCGGGGACCACCCGTCACCGCTTCAGGTAGGACGGAACGGCCACCTGTTAGCGTCCGGCGGTCGTCGGGTCGACCTCGGGTCGACCCGTGTAACCCAGGGGAGAGTCATGCCGCACAGCGTCCGGGCCGTAGTCGCCCGAGCCAAGGGTGAGCCGGTCACCGTCGAGACCATCCAGGTCCCGGACCCGGGCCCGGGTGAGGTCCTCGTGGCCGTCCAGGCATGTGGGGTATGCCACACGGACCTCCACTACCGCGAAGGCGCCATCAACGACGAGTTTCCGTTCCTGCTGGGCCACGAGGCCTCGGGCATAGTCGAGGAGGTCGGGGAAGGGGTCACGAACGTGGCGCCCGGTGACTTCGTGATCCTGAACTGGCGGGCCGTCTGCGGAGAGTGTCGATCCTGCCTCCGGGGTCGCCCCTGGTACTGCTTCGCCACCCACAACGCCACGCAGAAGATGACCCTCGACGGTGTGGAACTCTCGCCGGCGCTGGGCATCGGAGCCTTCGCCGAGAAGACCCTGGTCCACTCCGGCCAGGCGACGAAGGTGGACCCTGCAGCCCCGCCCGAGGTGGCGGGCCTCATCGGTTGTGGCGTCATGGCAGGCCTTGGAGCCGCGATGAACACCGGCAACGTGGGTCGCGGCGATTCGGTGGCGGTGTTCGGATGTGGAGGGGTGGGAGATGCGGCGATCGCCGGGTCGCACCTGGCCGGAGCCCACACGATCATCGCGGTGGACATCGACGACCGGAAGCTGGAGATCGCCCGGGAGTTCGGGGCGACCCACACGATCAACTCCTCGGCCGAGGACCCTGTGGAGGCCATCAGGGCATTGACCGGCGGCAACGGTGTGGACGTCGCCATCGAGGCCATCGGCCTGCCGGTCACCTACGAGCAGGCCTTCTACGCCAGGGACCTGGCTGGCACCGTCGTCCTGGTCGGGGTGCCCAACCCGGAGATGAAGATCGAGCTGCCGATGATCGAGGTGTTCGGACGTGGCGGCACGCTGAAGTCGTCGTGGTACGGCGACTGCCTGCCCAGCCGGGACTTCCCCATGCTCATCGACCTCTACCTGCAGGGCCGTCTGGACCTGGACCGGTTCGTGTCCGAGAGGATTTCGATCGACGACGTGGAAGAGGCCTTCCACGCCATGGAACGCGGCGAGGTGCTGCGCTCCGTGGTGGTCCTGTAGGTCCGCCGGCATGGGCCTCAGGATCCAGCATGTGGTCACCAGCGGGATCTTCTCGCTGGACGGGGAGGACTTCGACGTCGACAACAACATCTGGCTGATCGGTGACGACCATGAGGTGGTGGTCGTTGACGCCGCACACGACCACCGACCCATCGTCGAGGCCGTCGGGGGAAGGCGGACCCTCGGAGTGCTGTGCACACACGGCCACAATGACCACATCAACGCCGCCGTGGAGCTGGCCGACTCGGTGGACGCCCCGATCTGGCTGCATCCCGACGACGGGATGCTCTGGGACGTCGTCCACCCGGACAGGCGCATTGACGACCCCCTCCGGGACGGCATGGCCGTCACCGTGGGTGGCGACGACATGACGATCCTGCACACTCCGGGTCACTCGCCGGGCGGCTGCTGCATTCACGTGCCGAGCCTCGGCACGGTCTTCAGCGGCGACACCCTCTTCAACGGCGGACCCGGCGCCACGGGCCGCTCGTTCTCCGACCTCGGGATCCTGGTCGACAGCATCCGGTCCCGGCTGTTCGTCCTGGACGGCGCCACGACCGTGCATACCGGACACGGCGACTCGACCACGATCGGGGCCGAGGCCCGGCGACTCCCGAAGGACGAACTCTGACTCGTCGGACTCCGGGCCGACAGTCGGTGCAGACTTCCGGTGTC
The DNA here is from genome assembly GCA_012961035.1 of Acidimicrobiia bacterium. Lineage (GTDB taxonomy): Bacteria > Actinomycetota > Acidimicrobiia > Acidimicrobiales > MedAcidi-G1 > UBA9410. The sequence goes on along the minus strand of DUAC01000098.1, from coordinate 11,699 downwards.
CGGTTCCGACTCAGGCGATGACGGGAATCCGGGCCATGGCCTCAGCGACCTTTTCCGCCGGGTAGTCGAAGTCCTCCAGTTCTCCTGCCAGATACTGCTCGTACGCACCAAGATCCAGGTGGCCATGACCACAGAGGGCGGTCAGGATCACCTTGGCCTCTCCGCTCTCCCTGCATCCCACTGCTTCGCGAATGGTGGCGGCGATTGCATGGGTGGGTTCCGGCGCCGGGATGATCCCCTCGGTTCGGGCGAACTCCAGCCCCGCGGCAAAGCATTCGTTCTGGCCGATCGCCTCGGCTTCGAGCAGGCCCAACTCGTACACGTGGCTGACGAGCGGGGACATGCCGTGGTACCGGAGTCCGCCTGCATGGATCGGATCCGGGATGAACGAGTGGCCCAGCGTGTGCATCTTCACGAGCGGCGTGAGCTGGCCGGTATCGCCGAAGTCGTAGCGGTACTCACCCCGGGTCAGCGATGGGCAGGAGGCCGGCTCTACGCATCGGATCGTCGGGTCCATGCGGCCGGCGAGCTTCTCACGGAGGAATGGGAAAGAAAGTCCGCCGAAGTTGGACCCGCCTCCGGTGCAGCCGACCAGAACGTCCGGAGTCTCCTCGACCTTTGCCAACTGGAGGAGCGCCTCCTCACCGATGATCGTCTGGTGGAGGAGGACATGGTTCAGGACGCTTCCCAGTGCGTAACGGGTGTCGTCGCGCTGCACCGCCTGTTCCACCGCTTCCGAGATGGCGATGCCGAGGCTGCCGGGGCTGTCCGGGTCGGCAGCCAGGATGGCCCGGCCGGCCTCGGTGAGATCTGAGGGACTCGGATGGAGGGTCGCACCCCAGATCTCCATCATCGTCTTGCGGTAGGGCTTCTGGTCGTAGGAGGCCCGTACCTGCCAGACCTCGCACTCCAGGCCGAACTGGGCGGTGGCGAAGGCGAGTGCGGAACCCCACTGGCCCGCACCGGTTTCCGTGGTGAGGCGCTTCACGCCCTCCTGTGCGTTGTAGAAGGCCTGGGGAACTGCGGTGTTGGGCTTGTGTGAGCCGGCGGGACTGACACCCTCGTACTTGAGGAAGATCTTGGCAGGGGTGTCCAGAGCCTTCTCCAGGCGACGAGCCCGGAGGAGAGGGCTGGGCCTCCAGAGCCTGTAGATGTCGAGTACCTCGCCGGGGATGTCGATGTAGGAGTCGGTGGAGACCTCCTGCATGATCAGTGCCATCGGGAACAGGGGAGCCAGATCGTCTGGCCCGATGGGCTGGAGGGTTCCCGGATGGAGGGGCGGCGGCGGTGGCTCAGGCAGGTCGGGGATGACGTTGTACCACTGGGTGGGCATCTCGGATTCGTCCAGTAGGACCTTTGAGTAGTTGTCGTGCATCTCATTCCCTCCGTGCTGGCGTGGGTAGGAGGGTAGACCATCGGTCGGTGGTGGCTCCCGGTGCCGGGGCGTCGATAATCGGATCGTGAGCAGCGCTGTGGATCGGTCGCCCTGGCGTACCTTCGCCCTGATCGCAGGGGCGGTGGTCTCCGCCTCGATGAACTACTCGGTCACGTTCATCTCCTTCGGCGAGATACAGAAGACCTTCGCCGCAGGTCCGGCCGCCACCTCATGGGTGCTGAATGCCTTCGCCATAACGGTGATCGCCCTGCTCATACCCAGCGGTTGGGTGTCCGACCGCTTTGGTCGCCGGCGGATGTTTCTGACCGGGGTGGCGCTCCTGGCCGTCGGTTCCCTCCTGGTGGCGACGGCACCGACCCTGCCGATCCTGATCGCCGCACGTGTCGTGCAGGCAGCGGGTCTGGCACTGGAGGGTCCGGCAGCCCTGGCGATCCTGCTGGACGCCTTTTCATCGGAACGTCGGAGCACAGCGGTGGGGGCCTACGGGGGCCTGGGTGGCATCTCACTGGTCCTGGGACCGGTGGTGGGCGGGCTGGTCATCGACGTCGTGGGGTGGCGGTGGACGTTCGCCATGAACATCCCGATCGCCATGCTGACGGTGGTCCTGGGGCTGATGTTCCTTCCACCTGACCGACCGACGGTCGATGGTCGGCCAGGAAGACCGGACCTCGGCGGAGCGATCCTCATGGTGGTCGGCACGGCGATGCTGGCCACCGGCATCGTGCAGGCGGGGGAGTGGGGCTGGACCAACCCCCTGACCGTCGTCGCCCTGGTCATGGCGCCGACGAGCCTCGCCATGGTGGTTCGCCGGTCGGCCAGCCACCCGCATGCCATCCTGGACCTCTCGCTCTACCGGGTCCGCTACTTCGGGCGCGGCAACCTGATGGCCTTCCTGATCGCCGGGAACTTCGCCGGCACCTATCTCGCCCTGATCACGCTCCTCACGGGCGCCTGGGCCATGAGCCCGTCAGCGGCCGGGGCGGCCCTCGCCCTGGTGCCGCTGATCGGCGGTCCGATGAGCTTCGTGAGCGGGCGCCTGGCCGACCGCTACGGCCATAGGAGGCTGCTCGTACCCGGTGGCGCATGCATGGTGGTCGGTGCGCTCTGGTTCCGTTCGGGAGTCGGGCCGGATCCGGACGTGTGGCTCTGGTTCCCGGCGGTCGGGCTCTACGCCCTGGGCATCGGGCTGGCGCATGCCAACAGCGCATCCCTGGCCCTGCGCTTCGTGCCCGGGCCGTCGCTCGGCCAGGCGGGTGCCACCAATCGGATCATGACGGAGATCGGCAGCGTCTGCAGCGTGGCGGTGACCATTGCCCTGCTGGTAGGAGCGGACGATCCGGTGGAGGGGGTCCGTCGGGTGATGCTCCTGCTGGCGCTGGCCGGGATGGGCGGCATGGTGGTGGCCGCCGGAGTCGACACCCGTCCTCGCCAGATGAGGTCAGCCGAAGCCGAGTGACCCGGGAGCCTCGCTGATGTACCGCAGGACGTCGGCGGCCCGGTCGGGGTGCGGGGTGCCTCCGACGTCGCGGAAGTCGCGGACGAGGATGAGGCGGTCAACGCCCAGGTCCTCGTAACGGCGGACCAGGTCGCGGTCCACGGGCTCCGACGGCGTGACGCTGATCTGGATCTGCCCGAGGTGCGGGGGTCGTTCCAGCTCTGAGAGACGGCGCTGGATGTTCCCGAGCGCCGCCTCAGTGGAGGCCAGCGTGGTGAGGAAGCCATACCAGCCATTTCCACGCAGGACGGCCCGGCGGAAGGTGGCCGGTGAACGCCCGCCGATGTGGATCGGGGGGCCGTCCGGGCCGACCGGCCGGGGATGGGCCTCCACGCCATGCCACGACGTGAACGGCCCCTCGAACTCCAGGTCTCCACGCCACATGGCCCGTAGGGCGTCTATGTGGTCGTCCATGCGGGCTCCACGCTCTGAGAACGGCACCCCCACCGCATCGAACTCGGCGGGTACGTAGCCGACGCCGAACCCCGCCTCCAGGCGACCGCCGGAGAGCACGTCGATCGAAGCGAGTTCCTTGGCCAGGACGACGGGGTTGCGTTGGGGGAGGATCACGATGCCGGTACCCAGGCGGAGGGTGGTGGTGTGTGCCGCAAGGTGGGCGAGGGCCGCCACCTGGTCCACGAAGTGGGTGTCGGGCCGGACCGGTGAGGGCGGACGCTGCGGGCTGACGGCCACGAGGTGCTCACCGGTCCAGATCGACTCCCAGCCGGTGGCCTCGGCGGTCCTGGCGGCCTCGACCATCGTTGCCGGGTCGGCCATCACCCCTGCGTTGACGCCGAAGAATCCGAAGTCCATGTCAGGCATCGCGTCCGACGGCGCTCCGGAAGGCTTCCACGGCACGCCCGAGCAGGTCGGCTGCCTCCTCCGGTTCCGGGGAGAGGCGTAGCGCCAGCCGGCAGTCGGTGACCCCGGATTCCACCAGGTCGGGAATCCCTGCCATGGTCGACTGGAGGTCGACTATCCCGTCGGAGTCCTGCACCATTCGGACCGGTCCCTGGACCTGGAAGCCGTCATGCCCAAGTCCCATCTCGGCCAGTAGGGACCGCATGCGGGTGATGCCGCCGGTGATGTCGGCCCTGTCGTCGCCCCACGGGATCCAACCCATGCCGAAGCGTGCGAGGCGTCGGGCGGTGCGACGGTTGACGGTGCCGCTCACCCAGATCGGCACGCCATCGCCGGAGACCGGCTTCGGCATGGCGTGTATCCCCTCGAAGGCCAGGTCGTCTCCGGAGTAGGAGGCCTTCGGCTGGCTCCAGAGGGCCTGGCAGACCTCCAGGGCCTGGTCCAGGAGTGGCCCCCGTCCGCTGAAGTCGAGGCCTGCCGCCTCGTACTCGGCGGCCTGCCATCCGACCCCCACCCCCAGGTCCAGACGTCCCCCGGACAGGACGTCCAGCGTGGCCGTGGTCTTCGCCAGGACGACAGGTCGTCGTAACGCTGCCAGCAGGATTCCGGTCTGGAGGCGGATCCGTGTCGTCCGGGCGGCCAGCCAGGTGAGGGTCGTCAGCGGCTCGAGCCACAGGCCGTCGGGCCCGGTGGGCTGGCGGCCCCCGGCTGTACCTCCCTTGGCCGGGTCGGCGTAGTCGGCAAGGTCGTCTCCGAAGACGACGTGGTCGGACACGGCCAGGCGGTCCACCCCGACCTGGTCGGCGGCTACGGCGTGGTCGCTCAGGACCTGCCAGTCGCCGGGCCCGGTGGCGGCGAAGTTGATGACCTGGATGGACAGGTGGGGGAGCGGCATCAGCGGCGGAACCTCCGTAGGGCCCCGTGACGTCGGAGGCGTAGTACTTCTGAGCGTTCAGCCGGTGTGACCGGGGACCAGCGGTCGTCCAGACGGGCGGGCAGGTCGTTGAATGGCACCAGCTCGAGGGTGGGAACCGGGTTCGAATCGGCCTGGTTCCACCTGTAGGTGATGCACCCCTGCGTGGCGCCGGTGGTATCCAACCAGTTGGCGATCCCCGGGTCCCGGTGCGAGATCACGGCCCGGAAAACACCGTCGGCGCTGATCGTGGCCTGGTGGCCGTTGAGGCTGGACTGGCGGTTCACCCAGTCCAGGGACTGGTACCAGACGTCACCCAGCTGGACTCCCCAGTAGACGCACTCCGGGACCTCCACCTCGTAGAGCAGCGCCTCGCCCTCGGAGACCTGCCACCAGGTCTGGCCGTAGCCCTGCTGGGGACTGGCTCCCAGGGCCAGGTCCGGGCCCCGGGTGGGATCCAGGTGGTCGAACGAGTTCACCTCGCCGCGTTCAAGGTGGCCGCGCCCGAAGTCGCTCCAGAAAGCGGTCATCGGGGCCACCTGCTCGGCAACCGTTCCAAGGTGGTGGATGATCCGTCGGGCGTCCATCCGACTGGCCGGAGGTCCGGCGTCGACGCAGTCGATGCGTAGTTCGGCCGGAACCTCGGAGTCCCAGTCGTCGAAGAACTGGCGAACCAGCAGCTTGCAGCGCTTCGGCGGGAGTTCGAACCACGTGCCCCCGGTCGCTCCATCGGGGGCGGGGCCGGCGCCGAAGTGGATCTCGAAGTCGCCGTTCCCGTCTACGGGCAGTGCGGAACCGTCGAGGGTGAGGAGTTGCTCGATGGGTGCCCGGCCGAAGTCGAACGTCATGAGCGTCAGACCCAGGTAGCAGACCGTTCCGACGTTTCCAGCCAGCCTGTAGGTGTTGGCCAGGTCCACGGCGGCCACCTGGTACAACCCGTCGGGATTGTCCTGGCCGTTCTTGGAGGGATGGACCCAGGCGAGTTCCGGGTAACGGGCATCGCCGCCCTCCACCCCGGAACCGATTGCACTCTGGAGTCTCCGCAGGAGGTGACGGAATCCCTCGGCATGGTCGTCGCCCTCGGCGGGCCGCGACCCATCCAGGATGGTGTCGGCACCGTCCCTGAGGCGGTCGCAGAAGGTGTTCCAGGCAGCGCGGAGCGACTCGGAGGCGGCGTCGGGTCCGAGGTCGTCCATGTGCAGACCCTGCCAGCCGTCGATCGCCGCCGCACTATTGGCGTCCACGGGACGGAGTTGGCGGGGCGCGGGCCGCTACCTTCTGGCCATGGCTCGTTTTCGATTGTTGGACCGCTGGCGCCGACCGGCCGAGGTCGAGCGGGACCACACCGTGTTCGTGTTCTCCGGCGGTTCGGTCAGGGGGGCGGCCCAGGCGGGAATGCTGCGGGTGCTCCTGGAGAACGGCATCCTCCCCGACGAGATCGTGGGCGTGTCGGCCGGTGCGCTGAACGGCGTCTACCTGGCGCACGACCCCACGATCCAGCAGGTCGGCCGATTGGAGGACCTCTGGCGGGACGTCGCGGAGAAGGCCCCGATCCGTGGCAATCTCGTCCGCAACGTGGCGTCCATCCTGCGGGGACGGTCCAGCTTCGACTCGGGTGACCGCCTCCGGGCGCTGATCGCCGAACACGTACCCATGGAGGACCTGGCCGAGGTGTCCGTCCCGTGCCATGTGGGGACCACCGACGCCGCCACGGGCCAGGTGACCTGGTGGACCAGTGGGCCCGTCGTGGACCTCCTCTGCGCTTCGACGGCGGTACCCGGCGTGCTGCCGGTGGTCGAGCTGGCGGACGGTAGCCGGCACATCGACGGCGGCGTGGTGTGCAACATCCCGCTGCGCAAGGCGGTCTCGCTGGCCCCCACCCGGCTGGTCGTCCTGGACGTGGCGGCCAAGTTCGCACCGGCGGGGAAGCAGACGGCGCTGTCGTTGATGATGGTCGGGGTCCGGGCCGCTGCCGCCGAGTTGATCCGTCAGCAGTGGCTGGACGTACCTACCGACCTGGACGTACTGCACGTGGAGCTTCCGACCGTCGACGACGCCCCGGACTTCGAGTTCGGCCTCGTACCCGAGTTGCTGGAGGCCGGCATGGAGGCCGCTGAGGCGGCCCTTGCCGAGTGGTCGGCTAGGGGCTGACGGACACCAGCGTCGGGACATCGGCCCTGAAGGTCGATGCGTCGGCTGTCCCCGTTGCGCCGTCGTACCTGGTGGTCATCACCTCGCCGGTCACGTCTGCCGGGAGGTCGGATCCGTCCCAGAGCACGTAGGTGATGGTCCCGTCCGGTAGGTCGAACCGGGTCGAGGAGGGGGACAACCGCAAGGCGCTCGAGAACCCTCCGATGCTGCGGGCGAGGAGTTCGAAGGCAGCATCGGACTCGGGTCCCGGACCACCGGTCGGGTCGTGCGGTCCCACGTTGAAGATCCGGTCTGCGCCGTCGGCGAGAGCAGAGGCGAATCCTGTGAAGGTGTCGCGTGCCAGTTGGTCAGGGGTGGGCGCCCTCTGGCCGGGAGCGGGCATCGTCGGGAGGAGCGCCTCGGTGACCCAGTAGGGGATGTCAGCGTGACCGGTTGAATCCAGGAATGCCCGGTACGGGGCGCTGAAGAAGGATGCGTCTGAACCAATGGAGTGGATGTTGCCGATGTCGAAGGACCCTCCGGCTTCCAGCAGCACGGGCCGCCAGAAGTCGGTGAACTCAGGCTGCATGCCGGCCTGGCCTCCGGTGAGGACCAGGGCTTCAGGATCAGCGGTTCGGATGATGGATGCACTGGTCGCCAGTAGCTCGAGGTAGTCGGCGGAGGTCCCCTGGAAGAAGTAGCCGTGACCGCCCTGCATGGCCGGCTCGTTTGCTATCTCCCAGTGGCGTATCGGGTATGCCAGCCCGGGCATGTCGTCCACCCCGTCGCCGTCGTAGCGCTCGACGAGGGCGGTGAGCCAGTCCCGGTATGCCGCCTTGTCGCAGGGTGCGAAGAGCCGTCTCGGGAGTTCCCAGAGGACCGGCTGGATTTCCGGGTCGTCGCCGTGGCAGGACTGCTGGTCCCAGGAGTTGAAGGGCCAGACCGTGGCGAGCACCGCAAGGCGGTCCGCCTGCCAGTCCATCACGTTCAAGTCCACCCACATCCAGTTGTAGGTGCCCTGCGATCGTTCGATCTCGGACCAGAGGAACACTCCGGGGTGGGGGCGGATCCAGCCCCCCGCAATGGCGAAGGACCGGCCGAGCACGCCGAACCTGCTCGTTCCCACGTCGTCGGGCCAGGCCAGGCGGACCGGAGCCGAGGTCGTCGTCGTCGGAGGGACCGTCGTGGTGGGTGGGCTGGTGGTAGTCGGAGGGACCGTCGTGGTGGGTGCCTCGGCCGTCGTCGTAGGAGCAGCGGTGCTGGTCGACGTGGTCACCGTGGTGGATGGGGCCGTCGTGGTGGGTTGGGTCGAAGTGGCGGTCGAGGCAACGGTGGTCGTGGATTGTTCGGTGGTGGTCCCGCCGGCCGTCGTCGACGCGGCTGCATCTGAACCTGTCGAGGTTGTTGTGGGCGGCGTGGACGCTGTCTCGGCGGCTCCGGCACAGGCGCCGGCAAGGAGGGCGAGGGCCAACAGGCCCGTTGCGGATCGGCTCAAGATCGCCGCCGCCGGCGCCTTCGCCGTTCCTGGCGTTCTGCTGCCCCGACGGTGGCCGTCGCCACCGGCGGGGCGATGTCCGGGACCGGTCGGTCGCCGTCCAGGACCGCCCGGATCATGGCGATGTGGGATGGGTCGCTCCCACAACAGGCCCCGATGATGGAGATGCCCGCCTTCCGGAGCCGGTGGGCATGGGCGGCGAGGATCTCCGGGGTGGCGTCGTACTCGAGCTCGGCACCCTTCCAGACGGGTATTCCGGCGTTGGCCTTCGAGACGACCGGGATGTCGCCGCAGACCGAGAGGATGGCGGCCACGGCGGCTTCGGTGTCGGCCAGGTTGGCACCGCAGTTGGCGCCGATGCCGGCCACACCGAGTTCAGCCAGTCGGGCACCGGCGTCCTCGCCGGTGATGCCCATCATCGTCCTCCCGGCCGTGTCGAAGCTGAGGGTGACGACGATCGGGAGGTCGGAGGCCGAGCGGGCTCCCAGGACACCGGCCTCCACCTCGGCCGGGGCACTCATCGTCTCCAGCCAGAGGATGTCGGCGCCGCCATCGGCCAGGCCGGCGGCCTGCTCCGCGAACGCCACCCGGGCCTCGTCGGTGGTTAGCTCGCCCAGGGGTGTGATCAGTTCACCGGTGGGTCCCATGGATCCGGCTACCAGGACCCGACGGTCGGCGGCGTCAGCGACGTCCCTGCCTATGGAGGCTGCAGCGGCGTTCAACTCGTGGACCCGGCCCTCCAGGGAGTGGAGCTTCAGGCGGTGGCGGTTGCCGCCGAAGGAATTGGTGAGGATGATGTCGGATCCGGCGTCCACGTAGGACTGGTGGATGGCGCGGATGCGGTCCGGATGCTCCACGTTCCAGATCTCAGGCGGGTCGCCGGCCATGAGGCCAGCGGTGAACAACTCGGTGCCCATGGCGCCGTCCAGGACGAGGAAGCCCTTGGTGCCCAGGAGTTCCGTGAGACCGTCCATGGAACGAACCTAGTGTCGGCCGTCGTCCGACGACCCGTCGAGTACAGAGACGTCGGTCATCCCGGCATGGTCCTGCCCGCTGGACGTCCTTGCCATCGCGGCCAGACGGCGCGAGAGTTGCCACAGCCGGTTGGCTGGGCGTGCGGGTCCGACGGAAACTCGGGCGACGCCATAGGGAGCCTGCCGGTACGGGAAACCCCCGGGATGCACCCGCCTCGAGTTGGAGGCGGGTGTTTCGCGTCGGAAGTGGGCTTCCGGGTCGGTGCTGAGGCGACCTCCGTTGGCGCCGGGGTCTAACCTGCCGCCGTGCACCAGAGCTTCCGAGGCTGGCCGGCGTTGCGATGACCACGGTCAACCAGGTCGTGGACCTGCTCCAGGCGGAGTTGGACGCCAGGTCCACGATGCTCAGGTCGCCCGAGGTCGTCATGCGACCCGAGATGCTGGGCGCGGCCCGCCTCACCCGCTACAGCTTCAGCCGCACGATGCTCCGACGGGCTGTGGCCGATGGATGGACGGCCGGTCTCGTGCGCCAGGACCTGGACACCGAGGGGCGGGGCGAGTCGATATACCGGGTGGACACGGGCACCCACCAGTTCAGCTTCGTGGCCTTCACGACGACCATCGACGAGTCGGCCCATACCGATCGGGTGATAGCCGATCGCTGGGAGATCGCCGCCGTCCTGGTCGACGGCGACGTGACCGACGAGTTGCTCGCCACCCTCCGGGTCGAGGTTCCGGCCCAGGAGAAGGGCCGCCTCGACCCGCGTATCCTCTCGTTGACCAGGGGAAACCGGAGCGTGCGGTTCTTCAGGTACCTGGTCGACACGCTGGCGGCGGGCGACCAGCCCGATCCCGACCACGTGGGTGATGCCGGCTACATCCTCCGGAGTACGGCCTTCTACGCCAACGGCAAGTACGGAATGCGGTCGTTCGTCGACTACCACGACGACCACCCGTTCCGGGTGCCGTACCGGGCCCAGTTCGTGGCCGCCTGGATGTTCCGTGAACTCGGATACGACATGGTCGAACACTGCGCCAGGGTGCTCGGAGGTGAGTCGGCTGTCCGCTTCGAGGGAGGCTGGCGCCACTACTTCGGCCTGGGCAACGCCACCGGGTTGGGCCTGGTCCCGTACGCCTTCAAGCACCCCCGGGTCCTGGACGCCTGGGTGGGGGTGCGGGAGGTGGCCCTGGCTGACGTGAGGGGGCGGCCGGGAGATGCGGCAGCAGCAGAACTGCTCGAGGCATGGATGGCGCGCGCCCATCGGCACTTTGCGGCGGGCACCGACGACGACTGCCATCCGTTCCTGAACTCCCGTTCGCTGGTGCCGGTCCTGGAGCGGATTGCCGTCGCCTGGCGTGCGGTCTCGGGAGACGAACTGCCTTTCGACTCCCTCTACCGGTGGGCCGAGCTGGACGGACCGGAGACCGCCGAGATGGTGGTCTCACTGCTCCTGGAACTCCATGACGGCGACGACGACCAGTTCGACGCCCTGTTCCTGGTGGACGAACGGTCATCGGCCGATCCCGGCACCACGGTCGCCGAGACGCGGTCCCTGCTCGACGGGCGGTTCGGATGGCTGGCAGGCCTCGACCTGGACGGACCTGGGTCCGACAGGTACTGGTGGGTGGTCAGTGACAACACCGAGGAGCCCCGGCGTGCCCGACGCGACCGGTTGCCACCGGAGCACCGAGACGTGGCCATCGACGTGGCCCTTCGCCTGTGGCGGTTACGGGCTGCGCTGCGGGAATGGGATGACGACACCCCGATGCATCGGGTCCTGTCCCGATATCCGGAGCACCGCATGGCCGTCGAGCGACTCCATGCCAGCGACCGCCGCTACGGCGAACCCAGGGACAACGCCTGTTCCGCCGACTACCTGCCGCTGCAAATCCAGCGGTTCCAGTTGGCCATGTACGGCATGGACAACTACAAGCCCAAGTCCACGGACTGGCTCCGGGTGACCCTCTTCCAGGGGGCACCACGGCTGGAGGACATGGGCCCCGACGTGACCGACGACTGGGTGCTTCCGCCCAGGCCCGGCATGTCGGAGAATCCCGGTGCACAGGACGACAGGAGAAGACCATGATCATCGACGGCCTGCAGATAAACGACTGGTCCCGCGAGGTGATGGTCGAGGTCCGCTCGGGTGGAGTCGACGTGGTCCACGCCACCGTCGGGGTCTGGGAGGACCTCAGTGGAGCGATGGCCAGGATCGGCGCCTTCCGCCACGTCTGTCGCAACAACGAGGACCTGGTCCGGATCGTGCGCTCGGTGGACGAGATCCACGAGGCGGTCGCCGACGGGGTCCTGGCAGTGGTCCTCGGCTTCCAGAACAGCACGATGCTGGGTGACGACCCGGAGATGGCCGGCATATTCGCCGACGTCGGAATCCGGGTGGTGCAGCTCACCTACAACATCTCCAACCACCTCGGAT
>DUAC01000097.1 GCA_012961035.1 Acidimicrobiia bacterium | reverse complement strand
GTCCACCCGGTCGGTTGCCTCCCATGAGAACCCGTCCCGTCCGAAGTGGCCGTAGGCGGCCGTCTTCCTGTAGATCGGCGCCTTCAGCCCGAGGTCGCGGATGATGGCGGCGGGGCGCAGGTCGAAGACCTCCTGCACACAGGCCGAGATCCTGTCCGGATCCACCATCTCGGTGCCGAAGGTGTCCACGTGGACCGAGACCGGTCGGGACATGCCGATGGCGTAGGCGACCTGCACCTCGCAGCGGGTAGCCGCACCGGCCGCCACCAGGTTCTTGGCCACCCAGCGGGTGGCGTAGGCAGCCGAACGGTCGACCTTCGACGGGTCCTTCCCGGAAAAGGCCCCGCCGCCGTGGCGGGCCATCCCGCCGTAGGTGTCCACGATGATCTTGCGTCCGGTCAACCCGGTGTCACCCACCGGGCCACCGATCACGAAGCGGCCGGTCGGGTTGACAATCACCTCGTAGTCGTCGTCGGCGAACTGGGCCGGCACGACCGGTCGGATGACCTGTTCGATGAGGTCGGGTCGGATCATCGAGTCCCGGTCGATCCCGTCGTTGTGCTGGGTCGAGATGAGAACCTTGCGAAGGCGTACGGGCCGGTTGCCCTCGTACTCGAAGGTGACCTGGGTCTTGGCGTCGGGACGCAGGTACGGGATGGTCCCGGCCTTGCGGACCTCGGCGTGGCGTTCGGCCATTCGGTGCGCCAGGTGGATGGGCAACGGCATGAGCACGTCGGTCTCGTCGCAGGCGAAGCCGAACATCATCCCCTGGTCGCCGGCGCCCTGGCGGTCCAGCTCGTCCTCCTCGCCGGAGATTCCCGAGCGCACCTCCTCGGAGTCGTCGACGCCCCGGGCGATGTCGCTGGACTGGGAGTCCAGGGCGACCATGACACCGCAGGTGTGGCCGTCGAAGCCGAAGTCCTCACGGTCGTAGCCGATCTCGCAGATCGTCTCGCGCACGGTCTTCGGTATGTCCACGTACTCCGAGGTGGTCACCTCTCCGGCGACCACCACGAGACCGGTGGTGATCATCGTCTCGCAGGCCACCCGGCTCTCGGGATCCTTCTCGAGCATGGCGTCCAGGACGGCGTCCGAGATCTGGTCGGCCATCTTGTCGGGATGCCCCTCCGAGACCGACTCGGAGGTGAAGGTCCAGTTCATGGTCACGTGTCGTCTCCGTTCGTGGACCGGTTGGTCCTGTGAAGGGCGAGGGCGGCGTCAAGCACCGCCCGTGCCACCTCCCGCTTGTCGGTCAGCGGCACCTCCCGGGCCCCACCGTCGGCGTCCAGGATCACCACGGCGTTCGTGCCGTGGTCGAAACCCACCCCGGGAGCCGACACGTCGTTGGCGACCATCAGGTCGATGCCCTTGGCCACCAGCTTCGCTGCCGCATTCTGGCGCAGATCTGATGTCTCCGCGGCGAACCCCACGAGGACCTGCCCGTGGACGCGGCTACGGCCCAGCCCGGCGAGGATGTCGACTGTCGGCTCCAGGAGGATCTCCGGCGGGCCGGCGTCCTTCTTGATCTTGTCCTTCGCAACATTGACCGGTCGGAAGTCCGCCACCGCTGCGGCCATGATGACCACATCGGCCCCTACGGCCAGTGCCCCCACCGCCTCGGCCATCTCGGCGGCCGTCTCCACCGCCACGACCTCCAGGCCCGGCGCCTCCGCCAGCCCGTCCGGTCGGGTGGTCACGCAGTGCACCGTCGCCCCACGCTCAGCGGCCTCCAGGGCGAGCGCATGTCCCTGCCTGCCCGAGGAACGGTTGCCTATGAAGCGCACCGGGCAGATCGGCTCGCGGGTTCCACCGGCGGTGACCAGCACGGTCAGCCCAGCCAGGTCTCCGCCTTCCGTGCCACGGGCCACCCCGAGGATGCGTTCTGCCGCGGCGACCACGTCGGACGGGTCCGCCATTCGTCCCGCTCCCAGGTCGCCACCTGCGAGGCGCCCGTCGACGGGGCCGACGATGCTCACGCCACGTCCGGCCAGGACCTCGACGTTCTCCTGCACGGCCGGCTGCTCCCACATCTCGGTGTGCATGGCAGGACAGACGATGACCGGCGCACGGGTCGCCAGCAGGGTGGCCGTGAGGAGGTCTCCCGAGCGTCCCATCCGGTAGTCGGCCAGCAGGCGCGCTGTCGCCGGGCACACGATGACCAGGTCCGCTCCCTGTCCCAGCCGGGTGTGCGGGATCGGGTGGGGTTCGTCCCAGAGGGACGTCTGGACGGGCTCGGATGCCAGGGCATCGAACGTGGCCCTGCCGATGAAGTGCATGGCGCCACCGGTGAGGACCGGTGCCACGTGGGCGCCGGCGTCAACCAGCCGGCGACAGACCTCGACGGCCTTGTAGGCGGCGATGCCCCCGGTCACACCGAGGACGATGCGACGTCCGGCAAGTGGTCCCATGGTGAATGCCCGTGGGCGAGAGGTCAGGCGCCCTCTTCGCCATCGACCCGGGCCTCACCGGAGGGCAGGTCGTCAGCAGCCTGCCCGGCCAGGTCGGCATCAATGGCGTCGACCTCCTCGACCTCTTCCGGAGGCTCGATCGGCTGGATCTTGCCAGCGGCCAACTCCTCGAAGGCGATGGAGAGCGGCTTGCGGGATGTCGAGGTGACCTGCGGCGGGATGGAGGACCCCAGGCCCTCACCCAACTGGCCGAAGTAGGAGTTGATCTGGCGTGCACGCTTGGCGCTCACCGTGACCAGTCGGAACTTGGACTCAGCGGTCTCGAGGAGACCCTCGATCGCCGGATTCACCAGGCTGTCGTTGTGGTTCACTTGGATCCCCTGCGTTCCTACGAGTGCCGGTTCCTGCGACCGCCACCCCCGTCCTGAAGCCCATCCGGGCTACTCAGATAACGGTCCAACGCGGGTCCCAACGCTACCAGCGGGACACCTGTAACCCTCGAGCAACGGAGCCACCCCAGAGCCGCCGAACCGCTCCCCCGGGCCTGCCGGATCGGCCTGGAAACCGGGCGCTGGTAGGCCACAGGTCAGCCGTTGGAAGCCCGGTGGCCGTGGATCAGCCCGGCGACCAGCTCCACGGTCGCCTCCAGGTCGTCGTTCACCACCCGCCTGTAACCAAGGTCATCGGCCGCCCGACGCTCCCTGGCGGCCTCGGCCACACGGGCGTCGGCACGCTCGGCGCCATCCCCCCGACCCAGGAGTCGACGCCTCAACTCACCGTCGTCGGGCGCGTCCACGAACAGGAACAGTGCGCCGGGCAGGCGGTCCCGTACCTGTCTCCCACCTGCCACGTCGATCTCCAACAGCAGGTCCCGACCCTCGTCCGGGTCCGGCGTAGGGGTGCCGTACATGAATCCGAGGAACTCGTTCCACTCCACGAAGCCACCATCGCTCCTCCGGGTCTCGAAGGCGGCGCTGTCCACGAACACATAGGCGTCCGCTGCATCGTCCACGCGGCGGGGCCTGGTGGTCCAGGAGCGGCTCAGGGCCAGGCAGTCGTCGCGCTCCACGAGCGCCCTGGCGATGGTGCCCTTTCCGGCACCCCCGGGGCCGGAGAGCACTACGACCACGGGTGACCGATGCCGGATTCCGTCGCCCACCGGCCCTACTCCGGTCGGGTGGTCGGGTTCAGCCGAACCGGGCGACCAGCTCGGCCCGCTGCTTACTGCCGAGGCCACGCAGGCGGCGGCTGTCGCTTATGCCGACCTCGTCCATCGTCCGCCGTGCCTTCACCTTGCCCAGCTTGGGCAGTGACTCCAGCACGGACAGCACCTTCATCTTGGACACGATCACCTCGGCATCGGAACGCTCCAGGAGCTCCGAGAGGGAGATCGAACCCATCTTGAGGAGGTTCTTGATCTCGGCCCGCACCCGGCGGGCCTCAGCCGCCTTGACCAGGGCGGCTCGCCGTTGTTCATCCGTGAGTTGGGGTAGTTCTGCCATGCGCCGGACCCTAGTAGGGGCCAGGGCTCCAGGTGGGCTTAGTCGGGGCGGTACTCAGGCCACCAGATGGTCGACCATGGCCGCCGCCGCAGCCACAGGATCCTCGGCCGCCGTGACCGCCCGCCCCACCACCAGGAGGTCGGCCCCGGCCGCCAGCGCATCGCGTGGCGAAGCCACCCGGGCCTGGTCGTGGGTGGCCCCACCGGGCATGCGGATACCGGGCACGACCCGGACGAGACGGTCCGACCACGGTTCGGTGGCGGACAGGTCCGGGGCGGCACAGACGATCCCCTCGCAACCGCTTGCAGCGGCCAGCTCACACCGGTCCCGCAGGAGGCCACCATCAGCGATGTCGTCACTGGTCAGGACCGTGACCCCCAGGACACCAGGCACCGCCACACCGGCGGCGGCGGCTCCGACGGCCAGGCCGTCGACGGCGGCGCGCAGCATCGGACCACCTCCGGACGTGTGCACGGTCACCCATCGGGCACCGAGGGTCCCGAGTACCCGGGCGGCGCTCCCCACCGTGTTGGGGATGTCATGCAGCTTCAGGTCGCAGAAGACGTCGAAGCCCGCCTCCACGAAGGAGGTGACCGCCTCCGGACCGGCGGCCGAGAACAACTCCAGGCCGACCTTGACCGTTCCGAACCATGGAGTCAGGAGCCGGGCCGTCCGCTGGGCGGCCACGATGTCGTCCACGTCCAGCACCAGGCAGAGCCTGCGCCGGACCTCCTCGGGCACCTCGTGGTCAGCCACGGATCCCTCCGACCATCCAGCCCGACAACTGCGTCGCCTCAGCCATGCGCGGCACCGATCAGCTCGTCCAGATGCGACACGCCGTGGTCGTCGCACCAGCGGCCCAGGTCCCGCAGGATCACGGCGGGTGCCGCCGGGTCGGCGAACGTGGCGGTCCCGACCTGGAAGGCCGACGCTCCGGCCATGAGGAACTCCACGGCGTCGACTGCGCTGGCCACGCCACCCACGCCGATGATGGGCACGTCCGGAAGGGCCTCGTGGGTGTCGAATACCGCCCTCACCGCCACCGGCCGGATCGCCGGGCCGCTGAGGCCTCCGCGGCCGGCCCCCAGGAGGGGTCGGCGGGCCTCCGTGTCGATCACCATCCCGAGCACCGTGTTGGCGACGGTCACGGCCTCGGCGCCGGCCCCTACGGCCGCTGCAGCCACGTCGGGTAGGTCAGGGGTGTTCGGGCTGAGCTTCGCCCAGAGGGGCCGTCCAGCAGCGGCGGCGGCCTCCACGACCTCAGCGGTGGCCGTCGTGGAATGTGCGAACAACGCCCGCCGGTCCTCGAGGTTGGGACACGAGGCGTTCACCTCGACGGCCACCACCTCTGGTGGCGCACCGGCCAGGAGCTCGGCGGCCCGCGCGAACTCGTCGACCGTGCGGCCCCAGATGCTGACCACGACCCGGGCTCCCGTGGCAACCAGGTCCGGCAGGTCGTTCTCCAGCCATGCCTCCACGCCCGGCCCCTGTAGCCCGACGCTGTTCAGCATCCCCGCCGGGGTGGCATGCACCCTCGGCGCAGGATTGCCCTTCCACGGCTCGGCGTGGAGGGACTTGACCACCACGGCGCCCAGCAGCGCCGGGTCGAGATGATCGGCCAGCTCGTGGCCGTGACCGGCGGTTCCGGACGCCGTCATCACTGGATTGGGAAGCACCAGCGAACCCAGCCGTGTCGTGAGGTCCACGGCCGGGCTGCGTCTCCTCACCACAGGCCTTCCTCCGGAGCCCCCACGATGCCCTCGTGGTACTCCTGCAGGGTCCGCACCGCCAGCGGGAACCTGCGCCAGTCGGCCAACCCACGGGCTGCCGCCAGGGCGGCGTTGGCCGTGGTGAGCAACGGGATCCCCACCACCCCGGCAGCGGCACGGATGTGTTCGCCATCGGAGCGCGGACCCCGGCCCCGAGGGCTGTTCACCACCATCTGGACCGATCCCGACCGGATCAGCTCCACCGCGTCGACGCCGTCCTCGCCCAGCTTGGCGACCACGGTCGTCACCGGCACGCCGTTGGCCACCAGGTGCTCCGCCGTGCCACTGGTGGCAGCCACGTCCAGGCCCAGGTCCACCAGGCCACGGGCGGCCTCGAGACCGACGGCCTTGTCCCGGTCGGCCAGGGACATGAACACCGTCCCCGAGTCCGGCAGGGCCCCACCCGCCGCGATCTGCGACTTCGTGAACGCCAGCCCGGTCGTCAGGTCGATGCCCATGACCTCACCCGTGGACCGCATCTCGGGTCCGAGCAACGGATCTGCCTCGGGGAACCGGTCGAAGGGCAGCACGGCCTCCTTGACGGCCACATGGTCTCCCACGACCCGTTCCCGCAGGAGCCCCTCGAGGCGCAACTCGTCCAGCGTGGCTCCCATCATCACCCGGCTGGCCACCTTCGCCATCGGGACGCCGGTGGCCTTCGCCACGAACGGCAGCGTCCTGGAGGCACGCGGGTTCGCCTCGATCACGTAGACCTCATCGTCCTTGACCGCGTACTGGACGTTGATCGGTCCCCGCACGTCGAGGGCCTCGGCAATGGACCTCGTGTGCTCTTCGATCCGTTCCACCACGGCCGCCGAGAGGTGCGGTGGCGGGATGATGCAGGCGCTGTCCCCGCTGTGCACCCCGGCCTCCTCGACGTGCTCCATGATCGCTCCGATGACCACCATGCCCAGGTGGTCCCTGATGGCATCGACGTCCACCTCGGTGGCGTCCTCCAGGAACCTGTCCACCAGGACGGGCCGCTCCACGGACAGGCCTCCCTCGATCCCGAGGCTTCCGAACCCACTCAGCTCCGCCATGGCCCTGGCCAGCTGGGCGTCGTCGTAGACGATCTCCATGCCCCGGCCCCCCAGCACGTACGAGGGGCGCACCAGCACGGGATAGCCGACCTCACCGGCGACGGCCAGTGCCCCGGCGGTGTCCACGGCGGTGCCACCGGGCGGCTGCGCGATGCCCAACTGGGAACACAGCACGTTCCACTGTTCACGGTCCTCGGCCCTGTCGATCGACTCAGGACTGGTCCCGGCTATCAGGCCCGGCGGCAGCGTGGCGGCCAGCTTCAGCGGCGTCTGCCCGCCTAGCGAGACGATCACGGCGATCGGCTGTTCGGCATCGATCACGTTGGCCACGTCCTCGGCGGTCAACGGCTCGAAGTAGAGGCGGTCGCTGGTGTCGTAGTCGGTCGACACTGTCTCCGGATTGCAGTTCACCATGATCGTCTCGTAGCCGGCATCACGCAGGGCGAAGCTGGCGTGCACGCAGCAGTAGTCGAACTCGAGTCCCTGTCCGATCCGGTTCGGGCCCGATCCCAGGATCATCACCTTGGGGCGGTCCGACGGCCGTACCTCGTCCTCGTCCTCCCAGGTCGAGTAGTGGTATGGCGTCTCGGCGGCGAACTCGGCTCCGCAGGTGTCGACCGTCTTGTAGGTGGGCCTCACCCCGGCGGCCTCCCGGGCCGAACGCACCTCGTCGGCACCCCTGCCCCAGAGGTGGGCCAGCTGGGCATCAGCGAAGCCGAGGCGCTTGGCCCGCTTCCAGCCCCTCCGGTCCATCGCATCCATCCCCAGGTCCTCCAGGTGGAGGCGCTCCTCGCTGATGGAGAGGATCTGGTCCAGGAACCAGGGGTCCACCTTCGTGGCCGAGTGCACCACCTCCAGCGGTACGCCCCGACGCAGCAGCGCCTCCAGCTGGGTGATGCGTCCCGGGGTGGCGATCGCAGCGGCGGCCAGCAGGGCATCGTCGTCAAGCTGGTCCAGGGCGGCCTCGGCCGGATCGCAGTTCAGGCCCAGGCGTCCGTTCTCCAACGAGCGCATGCCCTTCTGGAGCGACTCCGGGAAGGTCCGCCCGATGGCCATGACCTCGCCCACCGACTGCATGGAGGTGCCCAGCACGCCCGAGGTGCCTGGGAACTTCTCGAACGCCCAGCGCGGGATCTTCGTGACCACGTAGTCGATGGTCGGCTCGAAGGCCGCAGGGGTCTTCCTGGTGATGTCGTTGGGGATCTCGTCCAGCGTGTAGCCGACCGCCAGCTTGGCGGCGATCTTGGCGATCGGGAACCCAGTGGCCTTCGACGCCAGGGCTGAGGACCGGCTCACCCGGGGATTCATCTCGATGACGACCTGCTCACCGGTGGCGGGATTCACCGCGAACTGGACGTTGGAACCGCCGGTCTCCACCCCGACACGGCGGAGGCAGGCGAACGACGCGTCGCGCATCTCCTGGTACTCCACGTCGGAGAGCGTCTGGGCCGGGGCCACGGTGATCGAGTCGCCCGTGTGGACCCCCATGGGATCCAGGTTCTCGATCGAGCAGATGACCACGCAGTTGTCGGCGCGGTCCCGCATGACCTCCAGCTCGAACTCCTTCCAGCCGGCGATCGACTCCTCGATGAGGATCTCCGAGATCGGGCTGGCCTCGATTCCAGCCGACGCCGCCTTTTCGAACTCCTCCGGGGTGGCGGCCATGCCGGTGCCCTTCCCACCCAGGATGTACGCGGGACGTATGACAACGGGAAGGCCGATCGAGTCCACGACCGACCGGGCCTCGGCCATCGTGTGGGCGATGCCGGAGTCCGGCACGCTCAGGCCGATCTCGATCATGGCCTCCTTGAAGCGGCCGCGGTCCTCGGCCGTGGCGATCGCCTCCGCATCGGCGCCGATCAGCTCCACGTCATACTCCTCGAGCACGCCGGCCTCCACCAGCTCCATTGCGAGGTTCAGGGCCGTCTGGCCTCCGAGTGTGGGGAGCAGGGCGTCAGGCCTCTCCCTGGCGATGATGGCCTCGAGCACGTCCAGCCGGAGGGGCTCCACGTATGTGGCGTCGGCGAAGTCCGGGTCGGTCATGATCGTCGCCGGGTTGGAGTTGACCAGGATCACCCGGTAGCCCTCCTCTCTCAGGACCCGGCAGGCCTGGGTGCCCGAGTAGTCGAACTCGCAGGCCTGGCCGATCACGATGGGACCGGAGCCGATGAGCAGGATGCTCTGGATGTCGTCACGGCGGGGCATCAGCCACGTGCTCCCGCCGGGCCGACCACAGCCGCCATGAGGTCTTCGAACTCCCCGAACAGGTAGCGGCTGTCATGTGGACCGGGGCCGGCCTCGGGGTGGTACTGCACGCTGAAGGCCGGAACGTCGTTGCACCGGATCCCCTCGACGGTCTGATCGTTGAGGTTCACGTGGGTGAGCTGCGCAGAGGGAATCGAGCCCTCCTCCACGCAGTAGTTGTGGTTCTGGCTGGTGATCTCCACCCTGCCGGTGGCCAGGTTGCGGACCGGGTGGTTCCCGCCGTGGTGCCCGAACGGCAGCTTGAAGGTCTCGGCTCCCAGCGCCCCGGCCAGCAGCTGGTGGCCCAGGCAGATGCCGAAGATGGGGACCTCGCCCAGCAGGGCGGCGATGCTGCTCCGGATGTCGGACAGCGGCCCGGGGTCGCCGGGGCCGTTGGAAAGGAACACGCCATCCGGCTGCATTGCCAGCACGTCATCCGCAGGCGTGTACGCCGGCACCACGGTTACCTCTCCCAGGCCGGAGAGGTGGTCCAGGATGGTCGCCTTGATACCGAAGTCGTAGGCCACGATCCGTCGGGAACCGCCCGTGGACCCGATGACCGTCGGGGCATCACACGTCACCTCGGCGACCAGGTCGATCCCGTCCGTGCCCGGCTCGGCGACGGCCGCTGCGGCGAGGGTGGAGACATCGGCCGTTCCGAAGGCCCCCGGCATGGCGCCGGCGTCCCGCAGGTGCCTCGTCAGGCGCCGGGTGTCGATTCCGGCGATGCCCGGCACGCCGTTTGCCCGGAGCAGCCCGTCCAGGTCGCCCGAGGACCGCCAGCTGCTGTGCCGCCGGGCCAGGTCGCGCACCACTATGCCGCGGCAGAACGGCCGCCGGCTCTCGTGGTCATCCCGGCTGACGCCGTAGTTGCCGACGTGGGCAACGGTGAAGGTGATGATCTGGCCCGCGTAGGAGGGGTCGGTGATGACCTCCTGGTAGCCCGAGAGGACGGTGTTGAAGACCACCTCACCGGTGGCCACCCCGCCTTCGGGTTCCGCTCCGATCGCCTCCCCCTCGAACACCTCTCCATCGGCCAGGACCAGGGCTGCTTCGACGATGGGCTGTCGGGTCACCGCCGGGCCTCGCCGTCCACCACGACCGGCACGCCTGCCCGGATGGTGTGGCGGACGCGACCCCGCATAGTCCGACCCTCGTACGGGGTGTTGGAACTGAGGCTCGCCATGGCCGCACCCGAGACCGTCCAGGTCTCGTCGGGATCCACCACGCAGAGGTTCGCCGGCGCGCCCGGTACCACCGGGGCACCATGCCGGTCCGCCACGCCGGCGATGGCCGCCGGACGCCAGGAGAGGAGCGCCAGCACCTCGGGGAGGTCCAGGCCGGAATCACCCAGGGCCAGGGCAAAGGCCGTCTCCAGGCCGAGCATCCCCGGTGGGGCCTGGTCGAAGGGCAGTTCCTTCATGTGTGGAGCGTGCGGTGCGTGGTCGGTGGCGATCGCATCGATCGTCCCATCGGCCAGGCCCTCGCGGATCGCCCGGACGTCCACATCGGTCCGCAACGGCGGATGGACCTTGAACACCGGGTCGTACGAGGCGCAGGCGGCGTCGGTGAGGGTGAAGTGGTGGGTGGTGGCCTCGGCGGTGACCGGCAGGCCCGCCGCCTTGGCACCCCTCACCATGGCCACCGAGCTGGCCGTCGAGAGGTGCTGGAAGTGCAGGTGGGCACCGGTCATCCGGACCAGGGCGATGTCCCGCATGACCATGAGTTCCTCGGCCTCGGCCGGCTGGCCCGGGATTCCGAGGCGCGACGACCACTCCCCCTCGTGCATGTAGCCGCCGGCGGAGAGGGCCGCCACCTCGCAGTGCTGGGCAAGCACCACGGGTCGGCCCAGCCTCCTGCCGAGGCCCGTCGAGTACTCCATGATCCGACGCATCAGGCGCGGGTCCTGGAGACCTGTTCCATCGTCGGTGAAGATCCCCACCCCGGCGTCGACCAGCTCGCCCATGGGAGCCATGTCGACGCCATCACGACGCAGCGTCATGGCCGCCGTCGGGATGATCTCGCAGGTGGAGCGCCGACCCAGTGCCCTCACCTGTTCCACGACGGCCACGCAGTCGGTGGTCGGATCGGTGTTGGGCATGGCGACGAGGGCCGTGTACCCACCCAGGGAACCACCCCTGGCGCCGGTCTGGATCGTCTCGGCCTCTTCGAGGCCCGGTTCCCGGAGGTGGGCATGCAGGTCCACGAAGCCCGGTGAGACCACGCAGCCGCTGGCGTCGAGGTTCACGTCGCCGCTGAGACCGGTGCCCACTGCGGCGATGCGGCCATCCTCGCCCAACTCCACGTCGAGGAGCCGTTCGCCCTGACTGTCGATTATCCGTCCACCCCTCAGCACCACGCTCATCGGTCGCCCTCCACGCTGCCACCGGCGTCCACCGCCCCGAGTTGACGGCCCGAACCCAGGAGGAGGAACAGGACGGCCATCCGGACCGACACGCCGTTGACCACCTGGTCCAGGATCACCGACCGCCCGTCGGCGGCTGCCTCTGCGGAGATCTCGACACCGCGGTTGGTCGGTCCGGGGTGGAGCACCAGCGCATCGGCCCTCATCCGGGCCAGCCGTGCGGGGGTCAGGCAGAAGTCGAGGGCGTACTCACGGAGCGACGGGATGAGGCCCTCGGTGATGCGCTCGCTCTGGATGCGCAGCAGGTAGACGGCGTCCAGGTCGGCGAGGATGGGATCCAGCTCGTGGGCAATGGTCACCGGCCAGCCTCCGATGGCCGGAGGCAGCAGGGTCGCCGGGGCCACCAGCACCACCTCGGCACCCATGGCGGTGAAGGCCAGGACGTTGGACCTGGCGACCCTGGAGTGGCGGATGTCGCCGACGATGGCGATCCGCATCCCGTCCAGGGATCCACGGCGTTCCCGCAACGTGTAGCAGTCCAGGAGCGCCTGGGTGGGATGCTCATGGCAGCCGTCTCCGGCGTTCACCACCGAGAGGTCGGTCCATCCGGCCACCCTGTGGGCTGTACCGGCCATCGAGTGGCGAACCACCAGGAGGTCGGCTCCGTACGAGGCGACCACCTCGACGGTGTCCCGGATGCTCTCTCCCTTGCTGAGCGACGAGGTGCCGGCGTTGAAGGCGACGGTGTCGGCCGAGAGGCGCCTGGCTGCCGCCTCGAACGACATCCGGGTCCGGGTGGAACCCTCGAAGAACACGGTGGCCACCGTCCGACCACGCAGCGCCGGGACCTTGGGTATGGGGCGCCGGCCGATCTCGGCGAACGTGTCGGTCAGGTCCAGGATCTCCTCCAGGTCGGACCGGTCCATGCCGTCGATGCCCAGCAGGTGCCTGCCCCGGAGGTCGTCCGTCCGGCGGTCGGTGGCGACGCTCACTTCTTCATCACGCCGAGGTCGACGCCGGCGGCGTGCACGTCCACCACCTCGTCACGACGCGTCGGCAGGTTCTTGCCCACATAGTCGGGACGGATGGGTAGCTCCCGGTGGCCGCGGTCGACCATCACGGCCAACTGGATCGACCGGGGCCGGCCGAAGTCACAGAGGGCGTCCAGGGCGGCCCGGATGGTTCGGCCGGTGAAGAGCACGTCATCGACCAGAACCACGACCCGCCCATCCAGGTCGGTCGTCAGGTCGGTGACAGCCTCAGGGACCACGGGACGCAGGCCGATGTCGTCCCGGTGGAGCGCCACGTCCAGGGTTCCGACCGGTGGACGGACGCCCTCGATGTCGGCGAGGGTCTCGGCGAGGCGCTCGGCGACCGGCACCCCGCCGGTCTGCAGGCCCACCACCACGAGCTCTTCCACACCGTGGTTCCGCTCGATCACCTCGTGGGCCATGCGACGAATCGCCCGACCCATGTCATCGGTGGTCATGACCCGCGCGTGGGACACGAAGACGCCCCCGAACGGGGGCGTCTGACGTCGTTCTCTTTCGGCCATCGGCCTCGTTCTCCTCGATCCGTCCGGGCCTCACGGGACCCGCTTCACGGTCGAAGGGAAAGTCTACACGCCTCGGCCCCATCCGATAACAGCGCCGGTCACGGTGCCTGCCGCCATGACCAGGCGACCGTCGTGGCGACGACCCACCTCCTCATAACCGGCAGCCAACGCAACAGCCAACGAGCCGGGGTTGCCGGGTTCCACCTCAGCCACCAGGACCTCGAGTCCGAGTGGCGGACCCAGCGCCCATGTCGTCAGGAGGCGGACCATCTCCGTGGCCACGCCCCGCCGACGGTGCCGGTGCACGGTCCACCAGCCGATCAGGGCGGCGCCGCGCTCCGGGTCGAAGGCCGAGAGCCCGACCTCGCCCAGCACATCGGCACCCGCTTCGCCGGACACATCGGATCCGTTGCCCGGCCTCCCCACCGGGTCGGCGTCCGGCCCTCCCAGCACGCCCCTCCCGGGCTCCACCGCCACCAGGTCCAGCGCCAGGCCCGCACGCCGCCTGTCGGCCTCGCCGGCGATCCAGTCGGCTGCAGCAGCCCGGTCGGCATGATCGGGCACGGGCAACCAGCGTCGGACCTCGGGATCGGACCAGGCCGCTACGAGGGTGGCGGCATCCCGCAACTCCCAGGGCCTCAGGAGGCACCGCATCCCGGCCAGCGTCGGCTCGGGCAGCGGCAGGCGCATCACGCCGGGTCGGCCCCCGACGGTCGGACCTCTTCGGCTATCCCCGACACCACGCCGTTGACGAACCGGGCGGAACGTTCGGTCGAGTAGTCGCCGGCCAGCTCCACCACCTCGGACAGCACCGCCGACGTCGGGACGTCGCTCCGGTACGACAGCTCGTAGACCGCAAGGCGCAGCAGGGCCCGGTCCACCGCCGGCATCCGGTCCGTACGCCAGCCTTCGGCGAACCGGTCGATGAGGGCGTCCATCTCGTCCATGACGCCGGCCACGCCCTCGACGAGTTCCACGGCGTAGTCGCCCGGCGCCACGGTCTGGTCGGCCAGCACCTCCAGCAGGCCCACACCGCGGGACTCCGCCGCATAGAGGATGGCGAGCGCCGACTCCCGCGCTTCGCGTCTCGAACCGATCGGATCTACGGGCCGGGCCATGGAATGCCGCCTCAGGCCCGGCTGAGGTAGTCGCCGGAGCGCGTATCCACCTTGACCCGCTCACCCAGCTCGATGAACAGCGGAACCTGGACCACCAGGCCGGTCTCCAACGTGGCCGGCTTGCGTGCCCCGGAGACCCGGTCGCCCTGTAGGCCCGGTTCCGTCTCGGTTATCACCAGCTCGACGGAGGCCGGAAGCTCCACGCCGATCACCTCGTCGCCGTACATGAGGATCAACGTCGTGCCCTGCTCCACCATGTAGTTCGTGGCGTCACCCAGGGTCGTCGGCGTTACCTGGATCTGGTCGTACGTCTGGTCGTCCATCAACACGTAGTCGGCACCGTCCCTGTACAGGAACTGCATGGAACGCTTGTCGATGATGGCCCGCTGGACCTTCTCGCCGGCCCGGAACGTCCGGTCCACGACCGAGCCGGTTCGCACGTTGCGGAGCGTGGTCCTCACGAAGGCGTGGCCCTTGCCGGGCTTGACGTGCTGGAAGTCGACCACCTGGACCAGGTCACGGTCCAGCTCGAGGGTCATCCCGTTCTTCAGGTCATTGGTTGTGATGGTGGGCATCTCGACTCCGGCGGGTTTCGACTCGTGTGGCTGGGTTGTGGTGGCGGGGCGTCTGGACCGTGGTCCGCCAGCTCACAGTTCCTTCGGTGACAGGGTGAGTCGACGGTGGCCGTCGGCGGTGACGAGCACGGTGTCCTCCCAACGGACACCGCCGAAACCACCGAGGTAGGCCCCCGGTTCCACGGTGACCACCTGGCCGGTCCGCAGGGTACCAGTGGAGCTGGACGAGACAGCCGGCCCCTCGTGGATGTCCAGGCCGACCCCGTGGCCGGTGCCGTGGGAGAAGGCATCGCCCAGCCCCGCTGCCTCCAGGGAGGACCGGCAGGCGGCGTCCACCTCGGCGATCGGCACGCCGTCGGCCACCACCGCCAACCCGGCCAGCTGGGCATCCAGGACCGCCCCCAGGAGCTCCGCCGCCCTACCGGTGCCGGTACCGCCGATCCGCATGGAACGGGTCATGTCGGACCGGTAACCGTCGACCATGGCGCCGAAGTCGCATACCACCAGGTCGCCGTCGAGCATGGGCCTGGGTCCCGGGCGGGCATGGGGCAGGGCGCTGTTGGGACCTGCGGCCACGATCGTCTCGAAGGCCCGATCCGACGCTCCACCGGACCGCACCGCATGGTCGAGTGCCATGGCGATCTCCTCCTCCACGGCGCCAGCCAGGATGGACGGAAGGACCCGGGCGAGTGCCCCGTCGGCAATGGCCGCCGCCTCGGCTATGCGGCCCACCTCCCCTTCGTCCTTCAGCTCCCGGAGGCCTTCCACGAGGCCGTCGGTGGCCACCGGCGGACCGGACAGGAGGTCGACCAGGCGAAGCTGCTCCGACCATGTGACGGACCCGGCCTCCAGGCCCACGCGGCTCCTTCCGGCAGCCAGGGAGGTGATCGGCGACCTGTCACCACCACCAACCACGACCACCTCCACGACCGCCCCGGCGGCAGCCACCTGGTCGGGAGCCTGGTCCCGGTAACGGCCATCGGTGACGAGGACCGCCCGGTCGACGTCCACCCAGAGGCTTCCAGCAGAACCGGTGAAGCCCGTCAGGTACCGGACGTTGGTGTTGGAGGTGACCAGCAGCGCATCCACGCCCGCCGGGTCCAGCAACGCCCTGAGACGGTCCAGGCGCCCGTCCACCCGTAGTGGGGCCAGTCCAGCCGATGGGACGGCGCTCATCCGTCCAGGAGGTCGGCGACGGCCTCGACCGCCATCCGGTAGCCGGCCCCACCGAAACCGGCAATGGTCCCGGAGGCCACCGGCGCCACCACCGAGGTGTGGCGCCACGGTTCGCGGGCCGCCGGGTTGGAGAGGTGCAGTTCCACCACCGGACCCTCGAATGCCGCCAGGGCGTCGTGTATGGCCCACGCGTAGTGGGTGAATGCCCCGGGGTTCACGACGATGCCCGCACATCGACCACGCGCCGCGTGGATGGCGTCCACCAGCTCGCCCTCGTGGTTGGACTGGACGTGCTCCAGCGTCAGGCCCCTGGCACCGGCTGCGAGCCGGGCGGACTCCACGTGGTCGTCCAGGGTCTCCGTGCCGTAGACGTCCGGCTGGCGCTCCCCCAGCAGGTTCAGGTTCGGACCCGAGAGGAGCAGCAGCAGTTGATCACTCATGGTCCACATCCTTCCACGGCGCCCGTCGTGGGCGACCCCGATTCCGCGGTCACCGGACCGCCTCGATCGTGTCCAGCACCACCCCGGCATCCACGCCGGCCACCACCTCCACGCCGGCTGGACCGTCCAGAACGAACGTCAGGCCGTCGATGGCCTTCTTGTCCCGCCCCATGGCGGCCATCAACTCGTCGGGATCGGCGCCTGCCGGCAGCGAGCCCGAGAGCCCGTAGCCATCCACGACCCTGCGGTGTTCGGCCACCCGTTCGTCGTCGATGCGGCCGAGGGCGAGCGCCAACTCGGCTGCGTACACCAGGCCGACGGCGACGGCCTCGCCGTGGCGCAGGTCGTAGCGACCCGTGGTCTCCAGTGCATGGCCGAGCGTGTGCCCGTAGTTCAGGATCGCCCGGCGACCGGCTTCACGTTCGTCGGCGGCGACCACCTCGGCCTTGATCTGGACGCACCGGGCCACCCGCTGCTCCAGCGTGAGGCCGCCGGAATCGCCTCCGCCCAGGTCGCCTCCGCCCAGGTCGCCTCCGCCCAGGAAGTGGTACTTGGCCATCTCGCCCAGCCCACAGGCCATCTCGCGCTCGGGCAGCGTCTCGAGGACGGTCGTGTCGCAGAGCACCGCCGCCGGTTGCCAGAAGGCTCCGACCAGGTTCTTGCCCTCGGGGATGTTCACCCCTGTCTTGCCGCCTATGGCCGCGTCGATCTGGGCCAGCAGGGTGGTCGCCACGTGCACCACCGGCAGACCGCGGTGATACGAAGCCGCTGCGAAGCCGGCCACGTCGGTGACCACGCCGCCGCCCACGCCCACAACCGCGTCGGCCCGGGTGAGGCCCCAGCCGGCGAACGCCGAGCAGAGTTCCTCCACCGTGGAGAGGCTCTTGGCGGTCTCACCGTCGCCGATCCTGAACACACGGTGATCGACCCCGGGGTCCACCTCCACCGGGACCGACTCCTGGGTCACCACCGCCACCCGACGGACACCCGTCGGCAGGACGGAGGCCAGCTCACCGACGACGCCCGGCCCGACCAGGACCGGATAGGAGCGGCCCCCGGGGAGCTCCACCGTGACCCGGATCACCGGGGCGCCCCACTGGTGGCGACAACGGCGTCAACCACCAGTCCCCCGACCTCGTCGACCGTCAGGCCGTCGGTGTCGAGCACCACATCAGCAGCCGTCTCGTAGGCGGGGCCGCGCTCGTCGGCGAGGCGCCTCAGCACCTCCAGCGGCTCGCCGCCAGCCAGGAGGGGCCGGCCGGCCGGATCGCCCACCCGTTCAACGAGGGTCTCGGGCGTGGCCCTCAACCAGACCACGATGGCGGACCTGGCCAGCACCTCCCGATTGGACCCGCCGATCAGGACCCCGCCACCGGTGGAGATGACCAGCGGATCCTCGACAGCCAACTGCACGGCGAGGGCCTCCTCCTCGTAGGCACGAAACGCCGCCTCGCCTCCCTCGTGGAAGATCACACCGATGGACCGACCAGCCAACTGCGTCACGGCGCGGTCCAGGTCCACGTGGCGACGGCCCGACCGGGCCGCCACAGCGGCACCCACCGACGTCTTGCCGACGCCCATGAGTCCGACCAGCGCCAGGTGTCGGTGCGGCGGCAGCCCGGCGGTCGGTTCCATCCGGACAGGCTACTGACACCCGTCCCGGCGGCCGGGACGATTCCCCCGGGGCACAGCGGTGATCAGGCCACACCTGCCAGGAGGGCCCCCAGGCAGAGCCACGGTCCGAAGGCCAGCGGCTGTCGCCAACGCCGTCGGACTCCGGAGGCGACCAGTGCCCCCACCGCAGCGATCAGGAGGGCCACGGCCACTGCGTTCACGATGTCGGTCCAGTCCTCCGCCGTGTTTCCCAGGAACCATCCCAGCGGGACCGCAAGGCGGACGTCGCCCCCGCCCAGGCCGTCACCTGCGAGGCCGCGCACAGCCAGGAGCAGCCCCCCGAAGGCCGCCGCACCGACGAGGGACCAGACGATCGGGCGCATGGAGCCGGACGCCAACCCGCCGGCCAGCGTCAGCACCACGAGACCGGCCAGCAGTCGATTCACCATCGGGGAGGGCAGTCGGCCCGTCCGAAGGTCAACTATCGACAGCGGTACCGACCAGGCAGCCAGCCACGCCACGGCCGACCAGCCGGTCACGACATCAACGGCCAGACCGTCCATCACCAGGTCCCCGGCCTACCGGCCAGCCCGTGTGGGCCGGGATTCAGCGTCGGGCCAGCACGGCGCGTGCGGCGGCGTCCATCGCCGCCACCGGCGCCTCAAGACCCGTCCAGAGGGTGAAGGCGTGCGCCGCCTGGAACACGAGCATGGAGAGGCCGTTGTGGGCCTCGATGCCGCGGCCGCGTAGGGCGGCCAGCCAGACGGTCTCCGCCGGGTGGTAGATCAGGTCGACGACCACGGCTCCGTTCGCAACCAGGTCCGGGTCGACCGGATGCCCCGCCCCGGAACCGGCCATACCGACCGGCGTGGCGTTCACCACCAGGTCCGCCCCGGCAACCGCCTCACGCAGCGATGACGGTTCCAGCGCCCGGCCGGCCGCGCCGGCCAGTTCGGCCGCTGTCACGGCACGCTCTGCGGTGCGGTTGGCCACAGCCACCTCGACGGCTCCAGCCAGGCCCAGGGCATGCACGACCGCGCGTGCCGCTCCTCCCGCCCCGAGCACCACGGCACGTCGACCCGCCACATCGAAGCCCGCATCGTGCCGCAGGCCATCCAGGAACCCAGCCCCATCGGTGTTGTGCCCGACGAGGCGGTCACCGTCCGGCGCGACACAGTTGACGGCTCCGAGGGCTGCGGCGACCGGGGTGAGGTCGTCGACGCCGGAAGCCACCGCCGCCTTGTGCGGCATCGTGACGGAGAGCCCGCCGAGTCCCAGTGCACGCATCTCTTCCAGGGCACCGGAGGCCCGCCCCTCCGGAACCTCCATGGCCACGAAGGTCCAGTCCAGGCCGGTCTCGGCGAACGCTGCGTTCATGAGGCACGGGGACAACGAGTGGCGAACAGGGTCACCGATCACCGCAGCGAGGCGCGTCTCCCCACTGACCGAGGGTCGCCCATCCACGTTCGGTTCATCCACAGCCCAGATCCTTCTGCACGCAGACCCTCCTGGCCACATCGAATTCAGCGGCGCTGACGGCGAAGGTGTGGGCTCCCATGACGCCACCCTCATCGGTTCGCACGTAGTACATCCACGCCCCCGACTCCGGCGCCACCGCAGCCTCCAGCGAGGACCTACCCGGTGCGGCTATCGGCGTCGGGGGAAGCCCGACGATCACCCGGGTGTTCCACAGCGACACGGTGTCCAGGTCCACCTCGTCGAGCGGCTCGCCGGCCGTCTTTCCGACCGCGTACCGGGTGGAGGCGTCGATGCCCAACCGCCAGCCTGCAGCCAGGCGATTGTGGATGACACGGCTGATCCGGGGTCGGTCCACGTCCAGCAGGGCCTCCTCCTCGATCAGCGAGGCCACCACCACCGCCTCGTACGGCGTCAGGCCGAGCGAGGCGGCGCGCTCCACCAGGTCCAGTTCATCGACCACCTTCAGGAACTGCCGGTGCATCCGGAGCAACAGGCCCAGCTCGTCGTCGACGGTCGCCTCGTCCAACTGGTAGGTGTCGGGGAACAGCAGCCCCTCCAGCAGGCGGAACGGGAGGTCGGTCGGGTAGTGCTCCCATGCCAGCCGATCGCTGATGAGGGCGGCCCTGAGCTCGTCGACCTCGAAGA
This sequence comes from Acidimicrobiia bacterium, assembly GCA_012961035.1. GTDB lineage: Bacteria > Actinomycetota > Acidimicrobiia > Acidimicrobiales > MedAcidi-G1 > UBA9410. The sequence continues at coordinate 4,392 of DUAC01000097.1, read as the reverse complement.
GGGGCATGTCGCGCAGCAGCCGGGCGACCGTCTGCTCGATGGTCAGGCCCTCGGGCACGGTCACCCGGATGACCTCCTCCGGTAACGGGCCGAGGTCCAGCACTGAAACGGCCACCGGGAAGGAGAGGTGCTCACGAAGCACGTAGTCGCCAGCCTGGAACGAGTAGTCCATGCCCGGATCACAGTCGATCAGCCACCGGATCGCCTTCGGGCAGCGCAGCCACTGGCGGAACATCGCCGGATTGTCTATTACCCCGACGTCGCCCAGGGCTGCGACCACGTCGTTGGTGGTCCACCCCTCAACGATGACGAACTCGACATCGGCGCCGGGTAGGCCCAGCGGGGTGATCTGGTCGCTGACCCAGTCCATGAACAGCCGGTAGCCGACCAGCAGGCTGAACAGCACGACCACCAGGACGATCCCCCACCTCGGCAACGGGCCCATGGAGGGCCGGTGACGGACCCACCGCACATCCGGCCGGACCCCGTCCTCGCTCACCCGTCCTCCGCTTCCGGTACGCCCCCGCCGCCACGCCGGCTGTCCAGCCATGCCTGGAGCATCACCGCAGCGGCCACCATGTCGACGATCTGTCTACGTCTGGGGCCACGTAGGTCCTGTTCCATGAGGGACCGCTCGGCGGTGACCGTGGTCAGGCGCTCATCGTAGGTCTCGACCGGAACGGCCAGGTGGGCAGCAAGCTCATCGGCCTCCGCACCCATCTTCCGGGCCATCGGGCCGGTGGAACCATCCAGGGAATACGGAATCCCGACGACGACCACGTCGACCTCCCACTCCTCGACCAGGGCTGCGATGGAGCGGTGGTCGCCACGTCGGTCGCCGCCGCGCTGCAGCACCTCTACCGGTGTGGCCATGAGGCCGTCGCCGTCGCTGACCGCTACGCCGATCCGCCTTGAGCCGAGGTCGAGGCCCAGAGCCCTCACAGTTCGATCAGCCGGCGTGGGCTGCTGCCCGTGCCTGCTCCAGGGCGTCGGGCAGGTTCTCGGGCGCCTTGCCCCCGACGAGCGTCACCTCGGGGTTGGGGCGTCCTCCCCCACCGATGGTCCGTGCCGCCTCGGCGAGGATGGCTCCGGCGTCCAGGCCGCTGTCCCCGGAGACCGCTGCGACCAGGATCGCTCCGCCACCTTCGGGGGCCGTTCCCAGTACCGCCGCCCTGACGCCGTCCCGGTCCCGGATGGCCACCGCCAGGTCGCGCAGGCCATCCCGGTCGATGCCCTCCACCAGGGCGGCCACGACACCATCGGAGGCCGAGGCCGCCAACTCGTCGGCACGTCCCAGGGCTGCCTCTCGCTTCCACGTCTCCAGCTCCCGATGCAGCGCCCTGGCTTCGTCCAGCCGCTTCTGGATGCCGTCCAGGATGTCGTCCACCGGCACCCCGACCAGCTCGGCTGCCCGGTCGAGGGTGGCTTCGGCGCCACGGAGGCGGTGGATGGGCGCCGTACCGGTGATGGCCTCGAGCCGTCGGATGTTCGAGCCGATGGATCCCTCCGCCACGATCTTGACGGGTCCGATGTCTCCCAGGGCGGCCACGTGTGTGCCGCCACAGAGCTCCGTCGAGTTGGGACCGGCCTCGAGCACCCTGACCAGGTCGCCGTACTTGTCACCGAAGAAGGCGATGGCGCCGGCAGCCTCCGCCTCGTCCTTGGTCGTCTCGTAGTGGCGACATGCGGGGTTGGCGAGGATGTCGGCGTTGGCGAGGTCCTCGACGGCGACGACCTGCTCGGGCGTCATGGCCTCGAAGTGGCTGAAGTCGAACCGGAGGCGGTCCGGGCCGACATGCGAACCCTGCTGCTTCACATGGTCTCCAAGCACCCGACGGAGCGCCGAATGGAGGAGGTGGGTGCCGGTGTGGTTGCGCCGGATGGCGGACCGACGATCGGCGTCGATGACCGCACTGACCGTCTGGCCGACCTCGGGCAACCCGTCGGAGGCATCAACCCGGTGCTGGTGGAGGCCGCCGAGGGCCAACGTGGTGTCCAGCACCCTCGTGGAGCCTCCAGCATGGACGAGGACGCCCGTGTCACCGACCTGGCCGCCGGACTCGGCGTAGAACGGCGTGCGGTCCAGGACCACGACGTCATCGACGGCGAAGAGGACTGTCGCCTCCACCTCGTCCAACTCGCGTCCGACGAAGTCGGTCACCCCGTTGGCTTCCAGGACTGCCCTCAGGTCGTCGGCCACGGCGCTGGCGGTGACGTCCCTGCGGGCCGACCTGGCCCTCTGCTGCTGGTCGGCCATGGCCACCCGGAAGCCCTCCAGGTCCACCTCCACGTCCCGCTCGGCCGTGATCTCCTCGGTCAGCTCCAGCGGAAAGCCGTAGGTGTCGTGCAGCTTGAAGGCAACGTCGCCGGCCAGCCTCCCGTCCTCGCCGAGTTCCCCCAGGGCATCGTCGAGGATGGACAGGCCGATGCGGAGGGTCTCCCGGAAGCGACCCTCCTCACGGTCCAGGACGTCGCGGATGAAGGCGTGGTTGCGTTCCAGGTCCGGATAGTCCGGGCCCATGATCTCAACGACGGCATCCACCAGCAGGGGCATGATCTGGTCCTCGACGCCCAGCAGCCAGGCGTGGCGAACGGCCCGACGGACTATCCGCCTCAGCACGTAGCCCCGGTCCTCGTTGCTGGGGAACGCCCCGTCGCTGATCAGGAAGGTGGACGACCGGGCGTGGTCGGCCAGGATCCGCTGCGATACGTCGGTGCGATCGCCCGAACCATGGGGAATGCCGCTGATCTCGCCGATCCGTTCCAGCAGGCGTGAGAACTCATCCGTCTCCCAGACGGAGTCCACGCCCCCGAGCACGCTCAGGATCCGCTCCAGGCCGGCCCCGGTGTCGATGGATGGTGCGGGCAGTTCGGTCATGGATCCGTCAGCGTGCTGCTCGAACTGCATGAAGACGAGGTTCCAGATCTCGATGAACCGCTCGTCGCCTCCGTGGGCGGGCCCGCCGCCCTCGCCGAAGTCGGGGCCCTTGTCCCAGAAGATCTCCGAACACGGCCCACACGGACCCGTGTCCGCCATCCGCCAGTAGTTGTCCTCGTCCATGCGCTGGATGCGTTCGGCCGGTACGCCCACCTCGTCACGCCAGATCGCCTCGGCCTCGTCGTCGCTGACGTGCACGGTGATCCAGAGGCGCTCGGGGTCCAGGCCCAGGCGGTCCGTCACGAACTCCCATGCGTAGGCACACGCCTGGGACTTGAAGTAGTCACCGAAGCTGAAGTTGCCCATCATCTCGAAGAAGGTGAGGTGGCGCAGGGTCCGGCCCACCTCGTCCAGGTCGTTGTGCTTGCCGCCGGCCCGAAGGCACTTCTGCACCGTCACGGCCCGTGGCCACGGGGCGGGCTGCTCGCCTACGAAGTAGGGCTTGAACGGAACCATGCCGGCCACCGTGAACAGCAGCGTGGGGTCATGGGGCAGGAGGTTGCCGGATGCCTCGTGGTGGTGCCCGTTGGCGACGAAGAAGTCGATGAAGGCACGGCGCAGGCCGTTGGCGGTGAGGAGGTCTTCGGGAACCTGGCGTGAGTCCATGATCAACCCAGCCTAGGGATCACCCGACGTGATGCCGGAGGCATGGCGCCGATGGACGAGGCGATGGCGGACAGGAGACTGAACGCGTAGGGGGCGTCAGGCGGAAGGCTCGGACTCAGCGCAGCGGCCGAAGGGGCCGGTGCCTCCGGCGGTCGCCGTACTCGTGCTCCAGGGCGCCGCGGGTGCGGCCCACCTCGGCCCGACCGTCCCGGGTGGCCTCCGAGACCTCGCCGGCGATCCGACGGACGCTGCGCACCATCGCCGTGCCCTGGTCGGCCAACTCGCGGCGCAGGTGCTCGGGCGTGTACCTCTCGACGCCACGACGGACCCTGCGACGCAACCAGACCGAGGAGGCCGTGCCGACCAGCCAGCCGCCCAGCAGCCAGGTGAGGCGCCTGCGCATCAGGCCGCCCCGTCCCGTCGGCGTTCGGGCCGGATCTGGATCGCGGCGGCCCCGACCACCGGATCGCCGACGCCCCGACCCGATGTTCCACCCCTGAGTCCTCGGAGGAACCGGCCGAGGCCGGCCGCCAGGGAGGCCGCCCTGATGAGCGGCGGCGAGAGCGCCCGGTAGGTCAGGCGGGACGCCGCATCCACCGTGGTGGAGATGTCCTCGGCCGTGTCCAACAGGTCGTCCACCCTCTCCAACCCGGCCGTGGCGTGGTCCACCGCCCTGCGCAGGTCAGCGACCATTGGCACGGCCTCCTCCCGGAGCATGTCGACGGTCTCACGCAGGGTCCGCAGCGTCTTAACCAGGGATGACGCCGCCACCATCAGGACGACTATCGCAGCCAGGCAGACGACCGCCACCAGCACCGCAGCCAGGTCACCTGCCTCCATCACGTCCT
>DUAC01000096.1 GCA_012961035.1 Acidimicrobiia bacterium | reverse complement strand
CGCCACCACGATGGTCGCCACCCCTGTCGACTTCCACGGCACGCCGTGGGAGGCCAGGTCCACTGCACCCGAACTGGGCCAGCACACCCTCGAGGTGCTGGCGGAACTGGGTCGCACCGAGGCTGAGATCGCATCGATGGTCGCCACCGGGGTGGTCTTCCTGCCGGAGGACGACTCCTAGGAGGAGACGACTCCCGACTGGACGGGTCTCCTAGGAGGCCAGGTCCGCCATGGCCACGGCGATGGCCGCGATGTCGGCCTCCCGGGCCGTACCGCTGGACGCCACGGAGGGTGCGAAGTGCCAGTAGCCGTGCACCTGGGAGTCGTGTCGACAGAGGGTGACGGGCACCCCGGCCCCGGCCAGCACCTCGGCGTATCCGAGGCCCTCGTCGCGCAGCGGGTCGAATCCGGCCACGCTGACATGGGCCGGGGGTAGGCCGGCGTGGTCGGTGGCCCGGATCGGTGCAGCCGACGGATCGCCGACAAGTAGATCGGTGTCGCCGTAGCAGTCGGCGAACCAGCGCATGGTCTCGAGGAGCAGGAAGTACCCGGTGGCGTTCTCCTCCAGCGACGGCCAGCGACCCGAGTCGTAGTCGAAGTCCACAGCCGGATAGATGAGTACCTGGAGGGCAATGGCCGGCCCCGAGCGGTCCCGGGCCAGCAGCGAGACCGCTGCGGCGAGGTTCCCGCCGGCACTGTCGCCGGCCACCACCAGTCGGTTGACGTCGACGTCGAGGTCATCGGCGTTGTCGGCAACGAAACAGACCGCCGCATAGGCGTCGTTGAGGGCAGCCGGGAACCGGTGCTCGGGGGCGAGCCGGTAGTCGACCGAGACGACCACCGCGCCGGTCCCGGCCGCCAGCGCCCTGCAGGGCTCGTCATGGGTTTCAAGGTCGCCGATGGTCCATCCGCCGCCGTGCAGGTAGACGACCACGGGTGGCCGCTCCCCCGCCCCATGTGGCCGATACGACCGGATGGGCAGGTCGCCGCCGTCCGGTCCCGGGATGACCCGGTCCACGACCTCGGCCATATCCGCACCACCCTTGGCTGCGAGGGCCGAGTAGCCGGCACGCATGGACTCGGGCGTCACCTCGTCCATGGGCAGGCGCGCCGCGTCGGCCAGCGCCATGAGGGCGACCAGGTCGTCGGCTACCGGCACGCTCCTGCTCAACTCCCGGCGGCCAGCCGGTCGGACTCGTACTGGTACTGCGGGGTGTCGAGGCGTTGGTTTCGATCGTCGCGGCCATCGCCGGTTCCCACGCCAGTCGATGTGGCGAACCGCTTCCATGAGCCGTCGGCGTCCCAGGCGACCCCGAGGTCGGTGATCGTGCCCGCCTCGTCCATCGCCTCGGCTGCAGCGAACGCCCTTCGAAGGAGGTCCCGCTGGAACTCCGGGTCGTGGGGCCTACCGACGGTGTTGCCCAACGGCAGGTCCACGAAGGTTGCCCGGGGCGGGTTCACCGAAGCAGTGATGCTGTAGGCCGCTGTGAGGCAGATCGTCGGCACCCCCGCTTCCTCCAACGCCCTCGCTACCAGACCCACGGTCTGGTGGCAGACCGGTCAGACGGGCACCAGCAGCGCCACGTCGACCTCGCCGGCGTCGCGCATGGCCAGTACCTCGGCGACGACGGCCGGGGCCAGTTCCTCGACCGTCCGTAGAGCCGAGTAGATACCACCCATGCAACCGATGGCGGTCGGCGCCAGCCCGCCGATGACCCCGAGATCGACCAGCTCGCGCAGGCGGTCCACCGGGAAGACGATGTTGGGGTCCTCGCGCGCCGGCACCAGGTCGTAGGCGAAGTGGGTGACGCGGATGTCGGTAGCCGGTTCCGACGTCGGGATGCGACGGATGCCGGTGTCGTCCTTCCAGTGGAACGCAACCTGGCCGCTCAGGTAGGCGCCACCGGATCCGATGAGGGCCACCTTGGACTCGGACATGGGGGCCCGAAACGGGGTCCACGGCGGGGTGTCGGGCCGCTCGGCCCACTGGTACGGCGGATAGCCGAGCTCGTCGTACTGGGCTCGGGTGAGGGCGATGTAGTCGACCGGCATGCTGGCATCCACGACCCAATGGTGCCATGGCAGCCGCATGCGTCTGGGGTCAGGCGGGCGCTCGGCCCTCCCCACCGGTCGCGGGGCTGACCATGAGAGGATGGACACTGAGAGTTATCGCTCGTACAATCATCGGGTGGCCACCGCACCAGGACTCCCCGACGGGGAGCAGCTGACCGTCGACCGGGTGGCCGCCATCAGCGGCCTGGGCGTTGACACCATCCGCTACTACCAGCGCCTCGGCCTCCTGGAGTCCCCCGTCAGGCAGGGACGCAGGGCCCTCTACTCCCGGTCCCACCTGGAGAGGCTGGCCGAGATCCGCCACCTGGCCGACGAGGGCTTCTCCCTCTCCCAGATCGCCACGCTGGACGCATCCTCCCGGGATGGCGACCTCGGACGCCTCGCCGAGGCGAGCCGTTCCAACAGGCTGACCCGTCACGAGGTGGCCGACCTGGCCGGCGTGCCGGAGGGGCTCGTCTCACTCCTGTGCGACAACGGGATCCTCGAGCCGGTCACCACAGACGGCGAGCCGCTCTTCGACGAGAGCGCCGTGCCGATGGTCAGGGCCGGCCTGGCCATCAGCGCCGCCGGCGTACCCCTCGACGAACTGGTGTCCCTGGCAGCCGACCACAGCGCCAACGTGGACCAGGTGGTGGATCGTGCGATAGCCCTGTTCGAGGACCACGTCACGGTCGGCACCGACGGATCTGACGATGCCCTCGTCGAGGTGGTCCGATCCCTGCTCCCGGCCGTGACCCGCCTGGTGGCGCAGCACTTCAACCGGACTCTGGTGAACCGGGCACTGGACCGTGTGGCCGACGGCGACCGACGGTCCCTTGCCGACGCCCTGGCGGCCGCCGACGCCGACCGCCTGGAGGTGGTCTGCAGATGGCCCTGAACGAGTTGGTTCCGGAACCCGCACGGCCCATCTCGGCAACGATCGCCGAGGTCCACACCGGTCCTGCCGCGGACCCGCTGGCGTGGCTCGCCACGACGCCACACACCGACGAGCGATGGTACTGGGAGGTCCCGGAGGACGACACCGCCTGGGTGGGCATGGGTAGTGCCGCAACCGTCTCGACATCCGGCCCCGGACGCTTCGACGAGGCGGCACGCGAAGCCGACCAACTCCTCAGCGGGCTGCGGGTGACCGGACCGCCGGACGCCCCACTCCCCCGCCTGGCCGCCGGCTTCGCCTTCGACGACACGGCACAGTCCGGTCCCTGGGAACCCTTCGGCGATGGCCGACTCGTCCTTCCCGCCGTCCAGGTGCTCCGCCGGGGTGGCCGCACCTGGGTGATCCGCATCGACGGCCATGACCGGCCCACACCGGTGATGGTGGCACCCGATCCTGCCGGTCCCATCGAGGTCGACGCAGCCGACTGGGCCGACGAGGCATCCCGGGCCCACTACCGGCACCTGGTCGAGCTGGCGCTCGAGGCCATCGAACGCGGCGAGCTGGTGAAGGCGGTGCCATGTCGATCCCTGCGCCTGGAGCGTCGCCCCGACGTGGCCCGCCTGCTGGCCACGCTGCGCAGCACCTACCCGGCGTGTGCCACCGTCGGCGTTTCGATCGGCACCACCTCCTTCGTGGCAGCCACCCCAGAACGCCTCGTGGCAGTTGCAGGCGATCGCCTCCACACCGCGGCGCTGGCCGGCTCTGCTCCGCGGCACGCCGACCCGGCCATCGATGCCGCCCTCGGACAGGGGCTCCTGACCAGCCCCAAGGAACGCTCCGAGCACGCAGTCGTCGTCGACGCCATCGATCACGCACTCCAGCGACTCGGAATGGTCGACCACCACCCTGCCGACCCGGTCCTACTTCGACTGCACGGCATCCAGCACCTGCACACCCCTATCGATGCCCAGCTGCCTCGGGGGATCGGCCTGTTCGACGTGGTCGGCGCCCTTCACCCGACGCCGGCCGTTGCGGGCCACCCCGGTGGCCGGTCCGCCGAACTGCGCTCCACCCATGAGTGCATGGACAGGGGCTGGTTCGCCAGCCCGGTGGGCTGGCTGGACTCCTCGGGGGACGGCGAGTTCAGGGTGGCACTCCGCTCCGCCCTGATCACAGACGTCGAGACCACCCTCTACGCAGGAGCCGGCGTCGTGCGTGGCTCCGACCCGTCACGCGAGCTCCTGGAGACCGACGTGAAGCTCGGGGCGCTGCTCGGCCCCGTCATCGCCACGTCGGATACCCGGTGAACGGCACCACGCTGCCGGCAGCCGACCCGACGGCCACACAGGCCTGGTGTCGGGCCTTCCTCGCCCAGCTGGTGGCCTGCGGCGTGCATCACGTGGCCGTGTCACCGGGCTCGCGCTCCACGCCGATGACGGTGGCCGCCGACCGCACCGACGGCCTCGAGCTCTCCGTGCACCTGGACGAACGGTCCGGAGCATTCTTCGCCCTGGGCCTGGCGCGGGCGTCGCGACGCCCGGTGGCGGTGTTGTGCACCTCCGGAACCGCAGCGGCCAACTACCTGCCGGCAGTGGTGGAGGCATTCCACTCGGGTGTCCCACTACTGGTGCTCACCACGGACCGTCCCCCGGAACTGCGCGGCATCGGCGCCCCCCAGACCATCGACCAGATAGGCCTCTACGGCACCCACACCCGGTGGACAGCCAACGTCGGGACGGCCGGAAGCGAGGGCCCCGGAGAGGCGGCCTCGCTGGCACACCAGGCGGTGGTGCGGGCCACACGCCAGGCGCCGGGCCCGGTACACGTCAACATCGGGCTGAGGGAACCGCTGGAACCGCCGGCCCAGGACCCGCCACCGGTCGGCCTGCTTCCCATGCCACCGGAGCACGCCACGGTGGAACCGGGACCGCTTCCTGAACTGCTGGGAACCGAGCGGGGCCTGCTGGTCACCGGACCCATGGATACAGACGGCCCGGGGGTGGAGGCAATTGCCGAACTCTCGCGTCGGACCGGCTGGCCGATCCTGGCCGACCCCGCATCGGGGCTACGTCGCGGTCCGCACACCTCGCAGACCCCGGTGGTGGCCAGCGGCGACCACCTGCTGCGATCCACCTGGGCTGACGACCACCGTCCCGAGGTGGTCGTCCAGATGGGCGCCATGCCCACCAGCAAGGGCTACCGCCTGTGGCTGGACCGTGGCGGAACCGACCGTCTCGTAGCCGTCGACCACCTGGGCCGGTTCCCGGACCCCGCACACCGGGTCACCGACCGGGTAGCGGCTGAACCGGGACGCCTGGCATCCGAACTCCTCGACCACCTCGACGGCGCCGAGCGGAGCGGACCGTGGACGACCACGTGGACCGACGCCGACTCCACCGCCATGTCGACCGTGCACGCCATCGCCGACGACGGACCCTTCGACGAACCGGGAGTCGTCACGGCGTTGCACCACAGCCTGCCTGCCGGGGCGAACCTCGTGGTGGCCAACTCCATGCCGATCAGGGACCTGGACGCTTTCCTCCCGACCGACGAACGCCCACTCCGGATCCTCGCCAACAGGGGAGCCAACGGAATAGACGGAATGGCCTCCACGGCCCTCGGCGTGGCAGCCGGTTCACCTGAACCGACCGTCCTGTTCACCGGCGACCTGGCCCTCCTCCACGACCTGGGTGGGCTGCTGGCCACCCGCCGCCTGGGACTGGACCTGACCGTCGTCCTGGTCGACAACGACGGTGGAGGGATCTTCTCGTTCCTACCCGTCGCCGACAGCGACCAGGTGGACCACCACCGCCTGTTCCACACGCCGCACGGCCTGGACCTCGGCGGTATCGCAGCCCTCGCCGGGGGCCGTCTCCACGAGCCCACCGACGCGACATCCCTGGAGGAGGTCCTGGGTTCGGCGCTGGCCAGGCCCGGACTGGACCTGATTCGCATCACCGTGGATGCGGTGACCAACGTCGGCCTCCACCGGGCGGCTGCCAGCGCCGTGCAGCGTGCCCTGGTCGGCGACGGAGGCTGAGATGGCGTCCGACCGATCAAGCGACCTGCACGTCGAGATGGACGGGGATGGTCCCCCGCTCCTCCTGCTGCACGGCTTCACCGGTGGCGCCAGGACCATGTGGCCCCTTGGCCGCAGGCTCACTCCTGTCCGCCACGTGGCAGCCGTGGACATGCCCGGGCACGGTCGGACCGGCATGCCCGCGGATTCCCAGCTATTCGGTTTCGAGCACACCGTTGACGCACTGGCCCGGCTACTCGAGCAACGCGACCACATGCCGGCCGACATCGTCGGATACTCGATGGGTGGACGGATCGCCCTCGGCCTGGCGGTGCGCCACCCGGAGCACGTGGCCTCGTTGTCGCTCATCGGGGCCTCGGCTGGCATCTTCGATGGGGTCGAGCGGTCGGCCCGACGCCGCTCTGACGACGACCTCGCCGAGGACCTCCTGGACCACGGCCTCGAACAGTTCGTGGACCGCTGGATGGCCAGCCCGTTGTTCGCCTCCCAGGTCCGCCTCGGGCCTGATGCACTGGCCGATGCCCGGGCCCAGCGCATGGACAACGACCCCGAGGGGCTGGCCGGCAGCCTGCGGGGTGCCGGAGCGGGTAGCCAGCCCTCCTACTGGCACGACCTGGCCGGAATACACACCCCGACCCTGCTGGTGGTGGGCGACGAGGATCCGAAGTTCAGGGCCACCGCGATGCGCCTGGCGGCAGGCCTCCCGCAGTCGACCATCTCCGTCGTGCCGGAGGCCGGACACGCACCACACCTGGAGAACCTGGAGATCACCTCGGCAGTCATCCTCGGATTCCTCGCCGAGCTCGACGAGGGCCGGCAGGCCGCCGGTGGATGGGGTCCGAAGCGGTGAGGATCGCCGAGGCCAGGGTGGAACGCAGGCTGCTGCGCTACCACTCCCCGATCGTCACCGCCCACGGCACCATCGGCGACCGATGGACGGTCCTGCTGACCCTCGTCGACGAGGACGGCAACATCGGGGTGGGCGAAGCCGCACCGCTGGCCGGCTTCACGCCAGAAACCGTCGAGGCAGCCGAGAGCGCTCTGCGCCGGTGGGCTGCTGACCAGACCGACGGCGGCGACCATCCCGCATCGGTGACCGCCGGGGCCGCCATCGACTCGGCCCTACTGGACCTCGCCGCCCGGATAGCCGGCACCACCGTCCACCGCCTCCTGGCCCCCGAGAGCCCCGACCGCCTGGCCGTCTCAGCCCTCGTCACCGGCACAACGGTCGAAGCCATCGCCGCCTCCGCTGCCGCAGCAGTAACTGCCGGCCACGGCACGGTCAAGGCCAAGGTCGGTACCCATGGGATAGACGGCGATGTCGACCGGATATCGGAGGTGCGGTCCCGAATCGGCCCGGACGTCCGGCTGAGGCTGGACGCCAACGGGGCATGGGGGGTCGGAGAGGCCCTCCGACACCTGGACCGCCTCGCCGCATTCGACATCCAGTTCGTGGAGGAACCGGTGGCGGGCCTCGACGATCTGGCCGAGGTCCGCCTCTCCTCAGCGGTGCCGATCGCCGTGGACGAATCGGCCGCCACCATCGACGACATCCGTCGTGCCGTGGACTCAGGCGCAGGTGACCTGATGGTCCTGAAGCCGTCGGCGATCGGTGGGCCATCGGAGGCCGCCAGGGCAGCAGCCATCGTCCGCAGTGCCGGGTTGGACGTCGTGGTGACGTCCCTCCTGGAGGGCTCGGTCGGCATCCGTGCCGCCGCCCACCTGGCATCGGCCATCGGCGCCCTGGACCCGGCTCCCGGGCTGGCGACAGCCACACTGCTGGCCGTCGACGTGGCCACGCCGTTCCTACCGGTCAACGGCGAGCTCCTGCTGGGCTGATCCACCGGAGCGTTATCCCGATCCCGACGTCGATCGCCCCGGCCGGTCGCATTTCGTCCCAGCGCCCGGTCGGCTATCCCAGGGACAGCCTGATCGTGCCCCCCAGGTTGTCGCCGGAGACCTCCTCGCCGAGCGCCGCCTCTGACTCCCGGGCCGCCGCCGCATAGATCCCCTTCGACATGAGGGACTGTTCAGCGGCCCGCCTCAGCCAGTAGACCTCGGCCCGGGCACGCTGGGCACCCTCGTGCATGGGCTCAGCGGCGACCGCCATCTCCACCAGATGGCATGCGAGGCGCAGGTCGCCCGCCTCGGCCAACTCCCTGGCACGGTCGATCAACGCCTCCACCGAACCGGCCAACGCCACCACCTCGGCGGCCAGCGCCGCCTCGCGGGCAGGCTTCAGGTTCGCTGCATTGCCGTCCCACCAGCCTCCGAACTGCCGGTACACGTTGCGGACCACGAACTCCGGTTCGTCGTACTGGGGTGCCAGCCATGGACGGTCCACCAGGTGCTCGGGCACCCGCACCTCGTGGATGATCGTGTCGATGGTGGCACCCTCGTTCATGAGCTCGAGGGTGCGTCCGGCCAGGTGCTCCAGGGCCTCGGCGATGTCTCCCAGCACCAGCTCGACACGCTGGCGTCCGATTATCGGAAGGCCATGGGCCGGGTAGACCCGCTCGACGCCCACGGCCAGCATCTCGCGCATTGCCGCCGCCCACTCGATCGGATAGCGCTGGACCTTCTGGGGGTTGCCGGCATTGGGGAACACCCATGAGGTGAAGTCACCGGTGAAGGCGGCCCGGTTCTCGGCGTCCCAGCCCCAGGCGTGGTCATCGGTCTCGCCGCGGGCGTGTCGGAGCTGGATGGTCCGCCCACCGACCTCGAACGACATCCGGTCCCTGAACACCTCGTCCGGGTCCACCACGTCGTCCGGAAGGAACTTCGGACCGTTCCCCGCGATGCCGAAGCCCTGAGGGTTGCGGATCCCACCGAACTGTCGGCGGTTGATCATCTGGTTCCAGCCGCTGGTGGCCCTGTAGCGGTCGAAGCGGGCCGGCAGTGCCTCGTGGGCCAGGAACCTGGGGCGCACATGGCCCCTGTCGGCAGCGTCCGCCACGAAGGCGCCGCTCCCACCGACGTGGTCGAGGTGGCCGTGGGTGTAGACGAGGCTGTGGATCGGCTGGTCGCTCCAGGACCTGAGGGCCGCCACCACGTCGGCACCGTGCCTCACCCCGCCGGCATCGAAGCAGACCAGGCCCTCGTCGGTCCTGATGATCCAGCAGTGCGAGAACGATTCGACCACGGCCACGTCGTCGTCGATGACCGACAGCTGGTGGGTGACCCTGTTGTGCGGTGCCTCCGCCACCCCCGAGTCGATGACCCGGTTGGCGACGTCGACCGGATGCATGGACGGTCCGCTCATGGTGCTTCCCTCGGCTCAGGAGTGTCGTCTCGAAGTATGGCAACCGTCGCTGTCATGGCAGGTAGCCGAGCGACCGCAGGTTGCCGTCGACCAACCGGACCGCCCTCTCGGTGTCCTCGAATAGGCAGAAGTGGCCGCCATCCACCAACTGGAGGTCCACGCCCAGGGCATCGGCCTGGGAGGCGAACCACGACGGGTCCAGGTCGGTGTGCGTTCCGGCCATCACCGCCGACGGGCTCGTCACCCGTTGCAGTGCCTCGAATGCCTCGACCGGACCGTGGAAGCGCTCCGAACCGAAGACGAGGGCCTCGGTCTCCGGCCGACAGGCCAACTCGACCGTTCCGTCCTCCCTGTCGCGGAAGCCCCATCGCACGTAGCCGGCCAGTGCCTCAGGATCCAACGCCTCCATAGGCGGCCGGGAGCCGTACGAGGCCAGCACCGCCTCCCGGTCGTCCCAGACGTCGCGCCGACGGCGGGCACCGATGGCCAGCGGATGGTCGGCTCCGACGGCACCGAAGTGCTGCTCCTCGCGGGCCCCGGCCTCGATGGCGATGGCCTCACAGAGGACAAGGGCGGCGACGCGCTCCGGTGCTGCGACCGCAACCTCGATGCCGACGGCCCCGCCGAACGACACCCCCAGGATTGCGAAGCGGTGGATGCCGAGGTGGTCGGCGACCGCCAGCACGTCGAGAGCGATCGCGTCATTGCCGAGGAGGCCGGAATCCGTCACATCGTCGCTGCCTCCGTGCCCCCGGAGGTCGATGCCGACGACCCTGCAACGCTCCACCAGCCCACGGGCCAGGGGGTCGTACACACCGGCACAGAATCCGTTCGGATGCAGCAGGAGGAGCGGTGGGCCCGTACCACCCCAGTCCAGGTAGGCGATCCCGAGGCCGTCGCTGACCACACGGCCGGCGACAGGCGAATCTGTCATCGTCGACACGTCCTACGATCACCGGAAGAGGACGGGGTGGCCATGGGCGGCAGTCTCGCTGACCATCCGGCCCCGTGACGAGACGAGAAGTCGACACACATGCACGAGAAGCCACCCCGAGGAAGCCACCCGGCGTGGGCGGTGCTGGCCCTCTGCCTACTGCTGGGGGCCTGTGCCGACAACGAGGCCGATCCGGCACCGGGCGCAGTCCGTCAGCTGGTGCCGCGTGTGGTGGCCACCCACCCGCATGACCCCGATGCCTTCACGCAGGGCCTGGAGCTGGTCGACGGCGTCCTGTACGAGACCACCGGCCGGTACGGCGCATCGGGCATCCGGGAGGTGGACCTGGCCACCGGTCGGGTCCTGCGCTCGGCGCCACTGGACGACGGCTGGTTCGGGGAGGGCTTCACCTCCCTGGGAGACGGCCGGGCCGTGCAGCTCACCTGGAAGTCCGGCAGGGCAGTCGTCTGGGACCTCGCCACCTTCGACCTCGTAGGCACCTTCGCCTACGGCGGGCAGGGCTGGGGCCTCTGCCGCCTGGACGCCCAGACCCTCGTCATGTCGGACGGCACCGACACCCTGGCCCTGCGGGACCCCACCGATTTCCATCGTCTGGAGCGGGTACGGGTGACCCTCTACGGGGAGCCCGTGGAGCGCCTAAACGAGCTGGAGTGCGTGGACGGCACCATCTGGGCCAACGTCTGGCAGACCGACCGGATCATGGCGATCGACCCGACCACCGGCCTGGTCGGTGCCGTCGTGGACGCCTCCGGGCTGGTCGCCGACCGATCGGGCTTCGGGGTGGACGACGTGCTGAACGGCATAGCGCATGATCCGGACTCGGGCAATTTCCTGCTCACCGGCAAGCGCTGGCCGGTGCTCTTCGAAGTGGTCTTCGAGCCCGCCCCGACCGGCTGACCAGGCAGACCGCTACGACCGGTCAGGCGAACCTGGCCTCGATGTCCTCTTCCGTCCAGAACCCGGCAGAGGGCCTGTCCGGTGAGGTCCCGGCGTAGTGGCGGAGCCGCACCAGCGCCTCGTCGTCGAACATCTCCAGGACGTCGAAGAAACCGGTGCCGCCGGCGGCCCTCAGCGCCCGGTCGCCCTCGGCACCCTTCTTCGGCAGGCGAGGGGTGAGGATCAGCAGTCGGGGCCGATCCCGTAGGTCGTCCCCGGCGTGGCCGTTGGCCAGCACATGGGCCCTTCCGAGGGTCCGCCAGAGCACGTCGATCCGGCGCATGCCGGGACGGGCGTTGGTGAACGCCCCGGCCACGTCGACGTACCACTGCCGGCCCATAGCGGCATCCGAGACCAGGAACGGGAACTGCAGGCCCAGGTCGCGTCGGGCCACGCCCGCCTTCACCACCTCGAAACCGGCCTCCACGAGCAGCGCCTCGGCGATGTCGGCCACCTTCTTGCCGCTCGCCGTGGCCCGGGTGAGCAGGTGGTCGGTGGCCCGCTGCCCCTCGCCGGTGGGGCCGTCCATGGCTTCGAACAGGCCGCCCTGGGTGGCGGAGTCACCGCTCAGGTCGCGGCGTCGCCACGCCTCCGGTCGCACCTCCTCCAGGCGGCGGCGTTCGTCCTCGAGACGCTGCTTGGCCAACGTCACGTAGGCGGGATCCAGGTCGTACCCGACCCCCCTGCGGCCGGCCCGCTGTGCGGCCACGAGCGTCGTACCGGAACCCAGGAACGGGTCCAGGACCATGTCGTAGCGATATGTGTAGAGGTCGATCAGCCTGCGGGGCAGCTCCACCGGGAACGGCGCCGGATGACCCACCCTGGAGGCCTGTTCGGCGTCGATGCGCCAGACGTCGAGGGTGGCCTCCATGAACTCGTCGGTGGTGATGGTGCTCTCCGAGGGAAGGCCGTCCGACTGTCGCTGCGCTGCCGTGCGGGCACGATCGAAGCGACCCTTGCTGGCGATGACGACCCTCTCGGTCATGTCGCGCAGCACGGGGTTGGCGGCCCGCCGAAAGGATCCCCACGCCACCGATCCGGTGGCCCCCTCGGCCTTCTGCCAGACGACCTCGCCACGCAGCAGCAGGCCAAGCTCGTCCTGGAGGATCCGGATCACGTCGGCGGAAAGGCTGCGGTACGGCTTGCGGCCCAGGTTCGCCACGTTCACAGCGATCCGTCCCCCCGGCTCCAGGACCCGTACGCATTCGGCGAACACGTCGCGGAGCATCTCGAGGTACTCGAGGTACGAGGTGGGCACGCCGTCGCGTTCCATCTCCAGCTCGTAGTCCTTGCCCACGAAGTACGGAGGCGAGGTGACGACCAGGGCCACCGAGGAGTCCGGCAGCTGGTGCATGTCCCTGGCGTCGCCGTTCAGGCACCCGTCTCCCAGGTCCGGCGCCTCGACCACGACGTCGTCGTCTGAGAGGACGGGGGCTGTGAAGCGGGAGTAGAAGGAGGAGGAGTCGTGGTTCTCACGTCGCCCCACGCCGAACGCCGTGGTAGAGGTCGCGCCGCGCCGCTGAATCATGTGGTCACCCCCGCTCCGCCCAGGCACCCCGGATGAGCGGTGCCGTCCCTACATGGTAGGGGGCCCGCGCGCGCGGGCCAATTACCGCGTGTACGGGACCCGGCGCGGGCCGCTGGTTCCGGGCGGTAGATGGGGTTCCCGGTGCGCCGGGGGTCGCGATGTCACCGGGGGCTGGCAGGATCGGGTCGGAACGAGATCGCGACCGGGTCCCGGACGCCGCAGCCACCCACCTCCGGGAGCAGCCGTGCGTCCGTCCATCCGTCCATCCGTCCATCCCCTCCACGAACGACTCGACCAGCTGATCGACGACCCGAACATCCGGGTTCCCGTCCTGGTGGGCCTGGTCATGCGGTATCGGAGGGTCCGTCCCGTACTCAGAGCACTCGCCTCGATCGACGACCTCGACCTGTCTCCGGTGCCGTGCTGCTGGCGGGCGGTCGGGCTGCTCGTGGACGTCGGGGTTACCCGCTCCGGAAATGCGATCAACGGCCGGATGCTCCACCTGGTCGGACGCGATGGTCGGCACATCACCCGGCTGTCCCTGGGAGGTGGCCCACCGTTCTCGGCCTTCGACAGCCAGGGGTCGCTGGACGACCTCTGTTGGCGACTCCTGGGGCTCAGTCCTCCTCAGGACCGACCGGAGAACCGGCCATGAGATCCGCCAGGAGGCTGCGCGACCGGGAGCCCATGGTCGCCCAGTCGTAGATGGAACCGCCCACCGCCCCCTCGGCGACCAGCGCCCGGACGAACGGTGGCAGGTCGTCGATGGTGGCCAGCGGCTCGCCGGGGTCCACGAGCGCGGATCCGTCGGCCGCCCCGATGCCGCCGATGGCGTGCACCATCGCCTCTGGATCACCCAGGTCGGCCCGGAGGCGCCTGATGTTCTGGGCGACGTAGAACTCGGGGTCGGCGTGCTCCTCTGTGCGGAAGGACCAGTAGGCCATCGGCAGCCAGACGTCATACCGGGGTCCCAGTTCGGCCCACGGGAAGCCGGGCCAGTAGGCGAGGTTGATCTCGTCGGTGATGACCGGCGGCATCACGATGGCCCCCAGGGGATCCCCACCCACGGTCCTTCGGAGGCGGTCGGAGAGGTCCACGAGGCGGTGTGAGCGTTCGATGGCGCCCAGGCCGTCCCGGTTCCACTCGATGTCCACGGCCAGGCCGTCGAAGCGCCGACCCAGAACCGAGAACCGGTCGATAGCCAGCAGGCGGTCAAGGTCCTCCTCATCGCTGGTCCACTTGGGCAGGTACCAGGCGACCACCGCCATGTCGGTCCTGTCGGCGGCCAGGAGGAACTCGGCCAGCAGCCACGGATCCGACACGAGGCCGGTGGCGCGGCGATCCGACCGGGAGGACTGCAGGAACAGGGTCCGGACGCCGTGTGCGGCCATGTCGGCCAGGTCGCGGGGCGCCACGGTGATGTCGCCGGGGACGTAGGCGGGGTCGAAGTCGTAGGAGTCCACCCAGGTACCCAGCCCCCGATAGGCATCCAGCGTCCTGGGTGCGGGGGCATCGACCACCAGCCGAACCTCGACGGAGGCCAGGGGGTCGCCGACGACGCGCAGCACGTACCGGTCAGGGGTGTTGGAGACGAGGACGCCGAGTACGCCCAGCAACAGCACCGATCCGGCGAGGAGCACGACGTTGCGGGATCGTCCCAGGGGCACGGACCAACGGTAGCCAGTGGTGGAGATCCGGCCGGGGCGGCCCGGCGCCGGGGCCCGCTGCCCCACCACTAGCGTCCGCCCCGATGGACGAACCGACTATCGGCGAGGACGGCCCGCCCGATACCCCGCCGCCCGACGATCCCGGGCTCGCCGACCACGACGGACCCACGTCAGCCGATACCGAGGTACCGCGCTCCACGGTGCGACGCCTCCCCGAGGACCTCCTGCCATCAGCCGTGACGCGGCGACGCTTCGTCCTGGGTGTCGGCTTCGGCGCAGCCACGATCGCCTTCCTGCGGCGCCTCCCGACTCCCACCGGCACAGCGGGTACGGCCGGCCCGACGACGCTGCCGGCCGTTCCCCGTTCCAGCACCGTGCCGCCGACCCCGACGACCGGCGTGCCGGACGTCCAGCCGTCCCTCGACGACTCCGGAGTGCCACCCGGCGACCGTGTCCACGACGTCGTCGTGGCCGGCGGTCGGGTCATCGACCCGGAGACCGGCTTCGACGCAGTGGCCCACGTCGGAATCGACGGCGACACCGTCAGCCGCATCAGCCTGGACCCGCTGATCGGTTCCACGACGCTGAACGCCGCCGGCCTGGTGGTGGCTCCGGGGTTCATCGACATCCTCTCGTATCCCCCGAACGGATACGGCGAGTGGCACAAGATCGCCGACGGCGTCACGACCAACCTGTGCATGCACGGCATCGACGATTCCGTCGACCGGTTCCTGAGTCGGGCGGCCGAACTGCGGCCCCCTGTCAACTACGGCGGCGCCACCGACCAGTCCACCCACCGCATCGCCCTCGGCGTCGGCATCGACTACGCCAGCGACCCGCAGATCACAGAGCTGGTGAGGCTCGCCGAGGTGGACCTCAGGGCCGGTGCCCTGGGCATCCACGAGCAGCCCGAGTACAACATCGGCGTCACCCTCGACGAGATGCTCCGCCACGGCGAGCTGGCGGCATCCCACGGCGTCCCGCTGTGCCTGCACCTGCGCTACTCGGAGAACCTCGCTCCCGGCACCCAGGAGGAAGCCGTCGCCGAGGCGATCGTGGTGGCCCGCCGGACCGGCTGTGCCGTGCACGTGGAGCACATCAACTCCACCGGTGGAACGGGGCGCATGCGTGAGGCGTTGGCACAGTTGGAAGCGGCCCGATCCGAGGGCCTGGCGATCACGGCCTGCACCTACCCGTACAGGTTCTGGGCCACCTACGCAGGCAGCGCCCGATTCCGGGACTTCCGGCAGAAGTACGGCATCTCCTACGGGGACCTCCAGGTGGCCGGCACCTCGGCGCGCCTGGACGAGGCCGGCTGGCGGAAGGCGAAGGCCGACAACAGGCTCACGGCGGCGTTCGCAATGTCCGACGACGACATCGACACCTCGCTGGTCGCCCCCTGGGTCATGGTCGGCTCCGACGCGATCCTGGAGCGGCACCACAACAACCACCCCAGGGCGGCCGGCTGCTTCAGCCGGGTACTGGGCACCTACGTACGGGAGAAGGGCGTCCTCACGCTCAACGAGGCGCTGGCCAAGATGACCATCCTCCCGGCCCGGCTGCTCGAGTCCCGCAGCCCGGCCATGGCCCGCCGGGGCCGCCTCCGGGCCGGGGCGGCCGCCGACGTGACCGTGTTCGATCCGGCGACCATCTCCGACCGTTCCACCATTGAGCAGACCTGGCTGGAATCGGTCGGCGTACACCACGTGCTGGTGGGCGGCCAGGTGGTCCGCTCTGCCGGCGTGACAGACCGTTCGGTCCGCCCGGGCGTGCCGATCCTGGGTGGGATGGCATGACCGGCCGCATCCATCCCATGCACCGGTCGGAACGCCGGGTCGCCTGGGTCATACAGGTACTCGTGGTGATCGGGATCCTGGTCGTGCTGGTGGGCGACCTGCTCGGCGGTGGAGCGACCGACCGACCGGCCACCGACGGGACGGCCGCGCAGACGGACGTATCGGATCCTGCCGGGTCGACGGCGACCACCGCGATCGACGCCGCCCCCACCACCGGCGCAACGACCGGGGGAACGGTCGGGGTGTCGTCGACGACCGGGATTCCCGCCACCACCGTCCCCGTGCGGACCTTCACCCTCGTGGCCACCGGCGACATCATCAGCCACGGGGCGGTGGCAGAACGGGCCGACGCCAACGTGGACGAAGGCTGGGACTACTCGGAGATGTTCCGCCGGGTGCGTCCGGTCCTGGCCGGCGCAGACCTGGCCCTCTGCCACCTGGAGAGCCCGCTCTCGATGGACGACGAGGACCTCAGCTTCAGCGGCACCTTCCGGGTCCCGTCCTCGCTGGCCGACGCCATCGCCGGCGCCGGCTACGACGGCTGCTCGCTGGCGTCCAACCACGCCCTGGACTCGGGGCGCTCCAGCGTGGACGCCACCCTCCACCACCTCCGGCGGGTCGGCCTCGGGACCGCCGGCATGGCCGACAGCGCGGATGCCGCCGGGCCCGCCTGGTACGAGCCGGGTGGGATCCGGGTGGCCCACCTCTCCTACACGGACCTCATGAACGGCCGCGACCTGCCGACCGATCCCCCATGGCTGGTCGGCCACCTGGATCCGGCGGGCGTCGAAGCCGACGTCGCCGCAGCTGTCGCCGACGGCGCCGAGTTCGTGGTCGTGAGCCTCCACTGGGGCGAGGAATACCGGGTCCAGCCGACCGACCGGCAGGCGATGCTGGTCGACCGCCTACTCGCCATGCCCGACCTGGACCTGGTGCTGGGCCACCACGCCCACGTGGTCCAGCCGGTGATACGCCGGGACGGCAAGGCGGCGGTCATCGGCCTGGGCAACTTCCTGACGAACCAACCGGGCGACGAGGAGAACCCGTGCAGTGCCTGTCCACCATCCACCCAGGACGGGTTCATCGCCTGGTTCGCGGTTGCCGACGGCGCCGACGGGCCACGCGTGGTGGACGCCGGCTACGTCCCGACCTGGGTGGACCGGGAGCACGCCTTCGAGATCGTGCCGATCGGGATCGGCGACCCCGGGCAGGTGGACCCGGCGGTGCTGGCCGAGTCGGCTGCGAGGACCGCCGCCGTGGTCGAACCCGGGCTGAGGCGCCTGGAGTTCACCGCAGGCTGACCCCGGCCGGCGATCCGATAGGTCGGCATCCGGTCAGCGGGGACCGGAATGACCAGGGGCGCTACCCTCCGACGGGCGCTCAGGTAGAATGCGGCGGTCTACCGACGACCCCGGCGTCCGCTCAGGCCGGCCCGGGCTCGACTGAGGGAGAAACCCCATGATCACGTCCACCCGCGTCCACAACTTCTGCGCGGGCCCGTGCACCCTTCCGGTGCCGGTCCTCGAAGAGGTCCGTGACGAGTTCCTCGACTTCGACGGCACCGGCATGTCGATCATCGAGGCCAGCCACCGTGCCGCCGCCTACGACGCTGTGCACATGGAGGCCCTCGCCGACTTCCGGTCGCTGGCCGCCATTCCCGACGACTTCACCGTCCTCTTCATTGGGGGCGGTGCCTCGCTGCAGTTCGCCCAGGTACCGATGAACCTGCTGGCAGAGGGCCAGACAGCCGGCTACCTGAACACCGGTGCGTGGGGCAGGAAGGCACTGGGCGACGCCATGAAGGTCGCCTCGGTCTACGAGGCCTGGTCGGGCGCCGACGGGTCGTTCATGCGGATGCCGACCACCGACGAGATCGAGGTGCGCTCGGACGCCCGCTACCTCCACGTCACCACGAACGAGACCATCGGCGGCATCCGACTCCCGGAACTGCCCGCCGCTGACATACCGCTCGTTTCCGACATGAGCTCCGACTTCCTCAGCCGGGGAATCGACTGGGACGTGCACGACCTGGTCTACGGCGGCGCCCAGAAGAACCTGGGGCCGGCCGGCCTGGCCATCGTGGTCGTACGCCGCGACCGCCTGTCCACCCACGGTCGCAACCTCGCCTCGTACCTGGACTACGCCACCCACGACGCCAATGACTCGATGGCCAACACGCCTCCCATGTTCGCCATCTACGTGATGGGCAAGGTCCTGCGCTGGATGAAGGCCGAAGGTGGCCTGGGAGAGTTCGAGCGCCGGGCTGCCGAGCGGGCCTCGCTCGTCTATGGCGCCATCGACGGAAGCGACGGCTGGTACACGAGCCCCGTGGACGAGGCCAGCCGGTCGCACATGAACATCGTGTTCCGCCTGCCCGACGAGGACCTCGAGAAGCGCTTCGTGGCAGAGGCCGGCGACGCCGGCATGGTCAACCTGAAGGGCCACCGCAGCGTGGGTGGGATCCGCGCCAGCGTCTACAACGCCATGCCGGTCGCCAGCGTCGAGGTCCTGGTGGACTTCATGGGTTCTTTCAGGGCCGCCAACGGCTGAGCCCTGCCGGCGGGCCCGACCGGTCCCGCCGCCATCAGGATCTGGTCGGATCGGGGCCCTCCACCACGGTCACGGTTCCCGCGGCTCCGTCCACCTCGACCAGTGCCCCGTCCGGAATGGACGTCGTGGCACCGGTGACGGCCACGATGCACGGCAGGCCGAGCTCGCGCGACACGATCACTGCGTGGCTCATCTGGCCTCCGACGTCCACCACCACGGCCTCGACGGGCACGAACAGCGGTGTCCAGCTGGGATCGGTGAGGGGTGCCACCAGGACGTCACCGGGTCCCAGGTCTCCAGGATCGGACGGGTCGAGGACGATCCGGGCCCGACCCCGTACGACACCAGGGCAGCCGGCCAGTCCCGTCAGGACCGATCCGACCGCAACTGTCGGACCGGCCGGGGCGTCGCGTCGCCGCCAGGTATCCACCGGCGACAGCACGCCGTCGAAGGTGAACGGCGGCTCCAGCTCCAGGAGCCGGTCGCGGACAGCCCGACGCTCGGCGACCACCCTGGCGAACGCCCCGGGATCCCGCCGGTAGTCGGCGAACTCGTCGAGGGTCACGTACCAGAGGTCGTCCGGTCGCCCGTCGTCCGTCCGGACGGCGAGCCGCCGCCCCAGCTCCCGCATCCGCAGACGCCCATCGTGGATCGCCCCCACCAGGAGCGTCTTGCAACGCTCCCGCCCCCGGGTGTTCAGCACGGCGCACCGCAGCGCCCGGTCGAACAGCCACCGGTCTCCGGACCGGATCCGGCGACGCACGTCGCTGGTTGCCACCTCGCGCTCTGCGGCCCGGGCCGCCGCGCGGATGTTCGGATCGTGGTCGTCGCCGGCGTGGCGCATGCGCTCGATGATCGCCAGCGGAAGCGACGGGTCGGTACCCCACACCTCACAGGCCATCTCCCACTCGTTGGGCCCCCGGGGCCCGTGCCTCGCCAGGAATGCCCCGAAGGCCGAGAGGAATGCCTCGGTGCCGGTGGCGGCAGCCAACCGCTCGACCAGGCCGGGTACCCCGTCGTCGAACAGCGCTCCGAGTCGTGGGTCGGACCGCACCAGGCGGCTGAGGTCCCACAGGGCGAAGGACGGGTCGGCGGAGTCCACCCCGCCCAGCCCACCCAGGAGCGCCAACGCCTTTGAAGGGTCACCCAGGCGGCGCCGGCAGAGTTGGCGCAGGACGTCCATCCCGATGCCAGCGCCACCGGTGATGACCAGGTGGACGGTGAAGAGCCTGCTCAACATGGGAAGCGCGTCGACTGCCGCTGCGGCCAGCTCCTCGTCGGTGGCCGTAGCCACGTCGGGCAGAGTGGCCCGCCACCGGTCCACCTCCAGGATCCCGGCGTCCAGGTCGGGTAGGCCAGTCGCCGCAAGGATCCTCCACCCGTACCTGAGCCCGCGCAGCGTCGCCAGCAGGTTCCGGTCAGCACGGTTCGCCACGTGGGGCGGGGCCAGGGCCTCGGATCCCAGGAAGGTGGCGTCGGCCTCCAGCGGCGTCGTACCGGGCGTGCGGATGGCCAGCACCCGCGGCACGGAGAGGTTCAGGTACATGTACCCACCGAACACCCCCATGAACACGTCGCCTGCCTCGTCGCACTCGGCGGCTGTCAGCATCCCGGTGGCCGACAGCACCTCGCGGGCCGGATCCCCACCGAAGGCCGTCGCCAGGCCCGCCGACAACGGGAACACGGGCTGCGGGTAGACCTCGCCGGCGTTGCCACGGGTGTAGACGGGGAATCGTCGGCTGGGAACGCCGTGGACGTACGGCCCCAACCCGAAGTCGACCAGGACGGGGGCCGACCTGTCGTCCGGCTTCGGCAAGGCGGGCCTCAGAGCCTGATCATCTGGCCGGCCAGCACGCCCGTGTGCTCCCCCGACTCCATGAACACCTCGCCGTTCACCACGGTGTGCTGGTAGCCGGCGGCGTCCTGCGTCCACCGGGAGGCACCACCCGGGAAGTCGGCGACCATCTCCGGGTACCCGAGGGCCAATCCATCCATGTCGATCAGGTTCACGTCGGCGAAGGCGCCCGCCTCGAGCCTCCCCCGCCCCTTCACCCCGAACAGGTCGGCGGTGTCCGAGGTGAGGCGTCGAACGGCCTCCTCGAGGGTGAAGGCGCCACGGTCCCTGACCCAGTGGGTGAGGAAGAAGGTGGGCTGGCTGGCATCCATGATCTGGGTGGCATGGGCGCCGGCATCGGCCAGCCCCAGGGTCACGTAGTCACGCTCCAGCATCGCCAGCACCGCGTCCAGGTCCTGGTTCAGGATCGGCCAGTTGAAGACCCGCCGTCCGCCCATCTCGCAGGCCAGGTCCACGAACGCCTCGGCGACCGTCACGCCCCGCTGCGTAGCGATGGCGGCCACGCTGTCGCGGGGCCCGAAGTCGTGGGAGACCGGTGAGTCGGGAAGGGGGAACACGCCGCTCCAGTCGATCCGTCCCTTGGCCAGGGCCTGCTCGGCCTGGGCAACCAGCACGGTGCGCCACGTCGG
This sequence comes from Acidimicrobiia bacterium, assembly GCA_012961035.1. Taxonomy (GTDB): domain Bacteria; phylum Actinomycetota; class Acidimicrobiia; order Acidimicrobiales; family MedAcidi-G1; genus UBA9410. The sequence goes on along the minus strand of DUAC01000096.1, from coordinate 3,157 downwards.
ATCGGACAGCCTGGCGACCCGTCCGGCCAACGGCAGCTCCCCCAGGTCCCGCCAGGCATCCAACTGGTCGAACGGGGTGTGCCCGGTGAGGCCCAGGAGGACGCCAACCTGGCGGGACGTGGTCTGGGGGCGGATCCTGGCGCCGTTGGCGTTCTCCGCCTCGACCGCGGCCAGGACCCTGATGTGCAGGTCGGGAATCGAATCCACCTGGGTGAGGGCGATCGACACGTCGCAGTCACCGGCCCGGCTGATGTCGCCGTACATGGCGACCTCGTCGGCCGCTGGATCGCCGGACCCTCCGTCGACCCTCAGGTAGGCGGGTGCCGCCTCGAAGATCCCGCCCCGGGCCCGCAGCACGTCGGCAAACGCCAGCAGCTCGTCCGGGGCGGCGAAGGTACCCGGCACGTTGCGACCGTCCGGGACGTGGTGGAGAAGGGTGCGCGAGGTCGAGAAGCCCAGTGCTCCGGCGGCAAGGGCCTCGTCGACCATGCGGACCATCGTGGCGATGTCCTCGGCCCCGCTTGGCGTCTCGTCCATCCCGCGTTCACCCATGGCCGCCAGGCGGACCGCGCAGTGCCCGACCATTCCACCCACGTTCAGACCCTTGGGGAGCCCATCCAGCTCGTCCAGGTAGTCGCCGTAGGACTCCCAGTTCCAGGACAGGCCCTGCAGGATGCTCGCCGCCGGGATGTCCTCGACGGACTCCATCATCTCGGCCAGGGCCTGGCGGCCCCCCGGTGCGACCGGAGCGAACGTGACGCCGCAGTTGCCGAGCACCACGGAGGTGACACCGTGCCAGCAGGCGGAGCTGCCGATCGGATCCCAGGCCAGCTGGGCGTCCAGGTGGGTGTGGATGTCGACGAAGCCGGGGGTCACGACCAGCCCATCGGCGTCGATCTCGCGCCGTGCCGAGCCCTCGGAGCGCCCGACCTCGACTATGCGGTCACCGTCGATGACCACGTCGGCGGTCCGGGGAGGAGCGCCGGTGCCGTCGACCACGGTCCCGCCGCGGATTATCAGATCGTGCGCCATGCCGTGCTCCTCCTGGTCCACCCCGGTCGGGGTACGACCGACGGTAGCCACCGGAGGAATCAGCCGAGGAACCGCGTGAAGTCGTCGAGGACGGGAAGCACCTCGTCGCGACCGGCCGACGGAAGCCTCAGGACCGCTTCGCTGATACCGAGATCGGAGTAGTAGGCCAGCTTGCCCTCGTCGGGAAGCGTGCCGAACGGAATGATCGCCACGTCCTCGGGATCGCGTTGGTGGCGGTCGCAGGCGGGCCGGAGTTCGTCCAGCGCCCGCCGGATCCCGGCTCCGCCGATGGGCAGCCAACCGTCGGCGAACTCCGCCACGTGGTCCATGAGGCGTGGGCCACCGGACCCACCCACGAACACCGGCGGACCCGGCTGCTGGACCGGCTTCGGCCACGACCAGCTCGGCGAGAAGTCCACGAAGTCGCCGTGGAACTCAGCCTCCTCGTCGGTCCACAGGGCCTTCATGGCCAGGACGTGCTCGCGTACGCGGGCCCGACGGGTGGAGTACTCCACGCCGTGGTGGGCCATCTCCTCCCGGTTCCAGCCGTAGCCGACCCCCATGTCCACCCGCCCCGCCGAGAGGGCGTCCACGCTGGCGACGACCTTGGCCAGGACGATCGGGTCGTGCTGGGCCACGAGCGCCACACCGCTACCCAGGCGGATCCGGTCGGTGACGGCTGCCGCAGCAGCGAGGGAGACCCAGGGATCGGGGGAACGGGGATACTCGTCGTCCAACTCGCTGCCGCCGCCCGGTGGCGGGGTGGCCCGGCTGGTCGGAATGTGGGTGTGCTCCGGGATCCAGATGGATGAGAAGCCCCGCTGCTCGGCCTCGACGGCCAGCTCGCGGATGTCGATGGACCTGTCGGTCAGGTGGAGGGTCAGTCCCAGACGCATGGAAGGTCGCTCAGGCTTCGTTCACGGCCGGGCCGGCCAGCGGCGGTCCGTCGAAGCTGTCCACCGTCGTGAAGTCCTCCACCGGCTGGCGCTTCAGGCGGGTGAGCTGCCTGACCGGCACCCCGAGCGGAATTAGCGCCGCCACGGCGTGGGTTTCGGGAAGGTCCAGAAGATGCTGGACCTCTGCCTCGGCCGGTACGACGGCCGTTGTGACCACGCCGCCCAGGCCTTCGGCACGCGCTGCCAGCAGGATGTTCCAGACGAGGGGGTAGATCGATGCACCGGTGGCCAGGCCGACCCGGTCGAGGTCCTTGTCCATGGATGCCACCGCGGCCAGGTCCACGCTGACGACCAGTGCCACCGGGACGTCACCCAGATGCTCGAAGAGGGCGAACGGTTCGGTAGGGGTGTCAAGCGCCGTCGCCACGTCCACGGCCGAGGGCACCACCGTGTTGAACGGCGACTCACCGGCAGCGACCTGGGCCGCGTACAGGCGCATCGTCGGGCCGCAGAGCTCGCCCAGCCGTTGGCGTACCTCCCGGTCGCGTACCACCACCACGTGGCCTCCCTGGCGGTTGCCACCCGAAGGGGCGAACCGGGCGACGTCGAGGATGCGGTGGAGCACCTCGTCCGGGACCGGATCGTCGGTGAACTCCCGGCAGGCGAAGGTGGTGCGCATGGCTTCTTGTAGGTCCATGCGCCGAGCCTAGGAGGACCCGGGTGGGTGGCTCGGATCCGGGGACCGGGCCGGATCAGTCCAGGAGCGAGACCGGGCCACCGGGCTGCCAGTAGCCGTCCAGGATCCGGTACGGGATGGTGATGGAGACGGTGTGGCTACCCGATCCGCCGATGCTCCCCGGCGCGAATGCCAGCACCAGGCCGCCGGGCGTGAGGTTGAACCGGCTGAAGTTCTCCACCTCCGGGCCGGCACCCTCCACACGCCGCTCGTCGGTCCACGGCTGGTCGGCGAGGCGTCCCACAGCGGCGGTGGACAGTGCCTCAAGCCACTCGGTCTCCAGGTCGAAGAGCTCCTTGACGTGTATCGGAAGGCCGGTGGAGAGGTCGAACGTCTCCGCCCTCACCTCGGCCTGGACGGCTGAAGCACCGGGCAGTAGGCGACGCACCGTGTCGCGCACGCTGAGGTGGTCGTCGGTGGCCAGCAGGACCTCCCAGCGGTGCTGCATCCACACGCACCGGTTGTTCGTGGCGTCCCGGCAGGGGTAGCCGTG
>DUAC01000095.1:1964-4175 GCA_012961035.1 Acidimicrobiia bacterium | reverse complement strand
TCACGGGTGAGTAGTCCGGGGTCATGTCGCACAACCCCGACCACTGGCGCAGCAGGCGCATCTTGGAGATGCCCGGCATGAGTTCCAGCACGTGTCCGGCCAGTTCCTCGGTGAACTCGAGCGTGCCGTTCACCCGGTAGGTGCCCACGGGGTCCACCGACGCTCCGAACACCAGCTCGCCACGATCGGTCTGGCTGACGTAGACGTGCAGCGAGCCGGAGACGACCACGGTCGGCAGGAACACCTTGCAGGGCTCCGTGACGGCCGCCTGCAGCGGATGGGTGGTGATGGGCAGCGGTACGCCGGCCATGTTGGAGATGAGCGATGCCCAGCCGGCCGTGCAGTTCACGACGACCGGAGCGCTGATGTCCCCTCGGCTGGTCCTGACGCCGGTGACCTTGCCGCCGGCACCCTTGCCTCCGGGGCCGGAGCCGCCCTCGACGTTGATGTCCAGGACCTCGGTCTCCTGGATGATGTGGACGCCGTGGTGGTCCGCACCGCGGGCATAGCCCCAGACCACGGCGTCGTGGCGGACTATGCCGCCCGGTGGGTGGTGGAGCGCACCCAGGATCGGATATCGGGTGTTCTCCGAGACGTCCAGGCTGGGGGCCTGCTTCTTGACCTCCTGCGGATCGATGACGCTGGAGTCGATGTCCTGGAGCTTGTTCACCTCTGCCCGCCAGTGCATCGTGCGTAGCGCCGAGTCGGTGTGGGCCAGGGTGAGGTGGCCCCGCTCGGAGAACATGACGTTCAGGTTCAGGTCATTGGCCATCGTCTTGTAGAGCGACAAAGAGCGGTCGTAGAAGGCCACTCCCTCCGGGGTGAGGTAGTTGGAGCGCACGATGGCGGTGTTGCGGCCGGAGCCGCCACCTCCCACGTAGCCCTTGTCGATCACGGCCACGTTGGTGATGCCGTGGTTCTCTGCCAGGTAGTAGGCGGTGGCCAGGCCGTGGAGGCCGGCGCCGATGATGACGACGTCGTAGGAGTCGCGCATCTCGGGTCGACGCCACATGCGTGGCCAGTCGCCTCGTGTCAGGCCGTGCTTGATCAGCGCGGCTGCTGAGTACTTCGGGGGACGCTTCCCCATTGGCTAATTCCCCTTCCCTGCTTGGCTTTCGACTGCGCGCCACGGCAACGGGTTGACCCCGGTGCCGTAGAGCGGCTGGTCGTCTGATTCGTCACCGTCGGGGATCCGTGGGATCCCGTTGAACCGGTCGGCGAGCATGTTGTGGAACCGGTGGAGTGGTTCCTCGAAGCGTGGGGAGAGGCGCCCGGGGGTGTAGCCGCCGGTAGTCAGGCCACGTTGGCCTCGTTGGACGATGTCCACGTCCTCGGCGTTGAGGTCCAGCCAGAAGTCCCGGGTGACTGCGAAGTCCTCGTCCGGCACGTTGTCGGTGGTCGGTGGCAGCAACCACGTACAGGTCTCGTGGGTGACGCCCGGGGCGATCGCCTCGAGGCGCATGACGCAGACGTGGTTGGGGAGGATGCTGAGCAGCACGTTCGGGAAGATGGCGATGAAGCGTCCGCTGACCGAGTCGGAGGGGCCGAGGCCCTCGGCCGGCGGCATGGTGTCCCAGTCGCCGCGCTCGTCACTCGAGATGGGCGTCGTCGTCTGCCCGCAGTACATGCCGGGGCCCTGATAGCGGTAGTGGTCCCTCACCCGGGAGACCGTGGCGAGCTCCGGGTGGACCCAGCGCAGGTGGTAGTACTCCTGGAAGTTCTCGGAAATGAGCTTCCAGTTCGCCTGGATCTCCACGGGCAGGTCCTGGTGGCTGCGCCAGTCGGCCAGCCTGTAGCCGGCCAGGCGCTGGTCCAGGTCGCCGAACCAGTCTTCTATCGCCAGCGTCTCATCAGACAGGCAGACGAACACGAGGCACTGCCAGACCGCCACCCGGACGGCGTGGAGGCCGTAGTCGGCAGGGTCGAAGTCGTCCACGCCGGAATCGGCGAACTGGGGCGTGGACACCAGGTTCCCATCCAGGTCGTAGCCCCAACGGTGGTACGGGCACCTGATCGTGGACCCCAGGGTGCAGTCCCCGTCGAGTAGCTGGGTGCCACGGTGTCGGCAGGCGTTCAGGAAGCCACGCAGGTCGCCATCGGCATTGCGGGTGAGGATCACCGACCTGCCGGCGACCTGGCGGAGGATCGCGCTACCCGGTGCGGACAACTCGTCGTGGATGCCCACGCACACCCAGGAGGTGGCGAAGACCA
>DUAC01000095.1:0-1898 GCA_012961035.1 Acidimicrobiia bacterium | reverse complement strand
GGGCGTGCGCCTCCAGGATGGGACGACGTGTACCCACCCAGGCCTCTTCCGAGGTCCAGGGTGACTCGTCGACGGCGCTCAGCGCGAGGTTGGAGGCGGTCATGGACGCGGGTGCCGTGACATGGCTGCGACGGCAGGCGCGACGGTAGGCCGACTTTCACCCTGTGTAAAGGAGCAGTACTCTCATGGGACCATGAAACGTATTGATATCCATGACTCCGCCGATCTGCCGTCCATGCAGGGGCTGGCCACATTCGCCATCGTGGCCGGCCATGCGAGCTTCTCCAGCGCCGCCGAGGAACTCGAGGTGGGCCAGCCCGCCATAAGCCATGCGATCCGTCAACTGGAACGCCGGTTGGGGTGTGCCCTCTTCGAGAGGGACCATCGCGGAATCCGCCTGACAGACGCTGGGCGGATCCTGGCCGATGGCGTGGGGGCAGGCCTGACCCGGATACACCAGGCGGTACGCGACGTCCAGCACATGCAGGATGGGGCAACCGAGGTGGTGACCATCTCGGTGTCCACGGCCACTGCCGCCAGTTGGCTGATGCCACGGTTGGCCGCTTTCAAGGCGGACCACCCTGAGATCGACGTCCGTTGCGTCACGACCGACTCGGACCGGAACTTCGACACCGGCGGCGTGGACCTCTTCGTGCCGGTGGGGAGGGCCCGGTGGCCGGGCTGTCAACGGTGGGCCCTCATGGCCGAGACGGTCTACCCGGTCTGTAGTGCCGGGTACGCCGACTCCATTGCACCACGGCCCTGGTCGATGGAGGTGCTGCTGGGCGCCGAGCTCCTGACCCTCCAGGAGAGGCACCGGACCAGGATGCGCTGGTCCGAATGGTTCAGGGCGGTAGGAACCACCGCGCCCGATGGCGCCGGGTCGGGGATCACCAACGACTACACCGTCATGCTGCATGCGGCCATGGAAGGCCATGGCGTCGGCCTGGGGTGGCACCACCTCGTCGTGGACCTGCTGGACCGTGGGCTCCTCGTACGGCCGGTACTTGAGTCCGTGACCACGGACGAGCCGATGTGGTTGAACGCCCCGGCGGGAAGGGCGCTCACCTCGGCTGCCACCGTTCTCAGGGATTGGCTGGTGGCCCACGCCTAGGGCTCCTTCCTGTCGACACCGGGACCTAGGGTGGGCCGATGCCCGAACTCCATGTCATCGACCATCCCCTGGTGGCCCACAAGCTGACCCAGATGCGTCGGAAGGAGACCTCCAGTGAACGGTTCCGGCAACTGCTCACCGAGACCAGCCTCCTCCTGACCTACGAGGTGACCCGTGAGCTGGCCCTCCACGACGTACTCATAACCACCCCGTTGGTCGATACCCACCAACCGGAACTCCTCGAGGATCCGGTGGTGGTCTCCATTCTGAGGGCCGGCAACGGCCTCCTGAACGGGGTCCTGCAGGTGCTGCCGTCGGCCAGGGTGGGCCACGTGGGGCTCTACCGCGACCACGAGACCCTGGAGGCGGTCGAGTACTACTGCAAGTTCCCACCCCTGGAGGGTCGGATGGCCATAGTGGTGGACCCGATGCTGGCCACCGGCAACTCGGCCATAGCGGCCCTTGACCGGGTGGCGGCCGACAGGCCATCGGCCATCCGGTTCCTATGCCTCCTGGCGGCCCCCGAGGGAATTGCCGCCCTCCATGAGGCACACCCCGAGGTGGCGATATGGACTGCAGCCGTTGACGAACGCCTGAACGAGGTGGGGTACATCGTCCCGGGCCTCGGCGACGCCGGCGACCGGATCTACGGGACGACCTGACATAGGCCGCTACCTCCGGCCGGTCGCCCTGATGCTGGCGGCGGCGCTCCTGACCGGAGCGGGCACCGGTGGTGTGGCGTCCACCGCGGCCGCGGCGACGGGCGATCCCCTGGACGTCCCCG
>DUAC01000094.1:5228-25881 GCA_012961035.1 Acidimicrobiia bacterium | reverse complement strand
ACCGCGGCGCTCGGCCACCATGACGTGGCGTTCACACTGCGCACCTACGCCCATCTGCTGCCCGGCATGCATTCCGAGGCCATGAACGCCATCGGGAACCTCATCTTCGGCCCACCCACAACCGAAAACGTGACACGGAGCGTGACATGAGCATCAACGCACCAGAAAGCGGACCGCCGGAAATACGGTCCTACCTGCGCTTCTTCTTGTCGGGCTGGGGAGATTTGAACTCCCGACCTTCGGTCCCCCAGACCGACGCGCTAACCAAGCTGCGCCACAGCCCGCTGTGGAGCGGTCACTCTACCGTCGGGGTCCCGCGGCGGGCCCCGCCGGACCAGGTCAGGTGACCAGCATCCAGATGCCCTGCACCAGTCGCCAGCCCAGGTAGACGACCGCCGCTCCCGCGAACACCCAGAAGTGCCACGGCACCTTCTGCGAGGTGGCCAACTCGCCGTCGGCATCGGTCACCCTCTCCCCGCACTTCGGGCAGGTGCCCACCACGGACACCGAGTTGGGGCTGAGATAGCGCGCACAGGGCTCACACCACGGCACGGCGACCCTCCCGTCCAGGTACGTCGATCAGAGCTTGCGGATGGCCAGGATCGCCAGGTCGTCCTGCACGGCCCCCAGGCTGAAGTCGTTGGCGGCATCCAGCAGCTGCTTGCACAGCACGCCGGGCGAGATGCCCGGGTTCCGCCGGACGGCGTCGCCGACCCGCTCCTCGCCGAACTGGTCGTCACCGTTGCGTGCCTCGGTCAGCCCGTCGGTGTACATGACGGCCATGTCGTCACGCGCCAGCGGAACCTCACGGCTGAAGTAGGAGCCGTTCGGGTCCAGCATCAGGAGCGGGCCGGTGGACCGCAGTGGCCGCACCTCCCGCTCGTGCCAGAGGAAGGTCGCCGGATGCCCGGCCGAGGCATAGCGCATCGTCTCGGCCTCGGTATCGAAAACCAGCACCACCAGCGAGATGAACTCCTCAGACCGCTCCACCGACGACATCTGGCGGTTCAGCTCCTCCAGGGCCTGGGCCGGATCCCGGAACTGCCGGAGGAACGTCCGCAACAGGTACTTGGCCTGGAAGGCGGTGATGGAGGCCTCGATGCCGTGCCCGACCACGTCGCCGATCACCGCCGCCAACCGGGTCGGAGATGCCTTGAACACGTCGAAGAAGTCCCCGGCCATGAGGCCCGTACCGGCCTGGTACACCCGGCCAACCTCGAACCCGGAGAACTCCGGGAGATCCTCGGGGGCGAGGCGGCCCGCCCACGCCTTGGGCGCCAGGTCCTCCTGCTCGAGGGCCTCCTGGGCGCGTCGTTCGATGTCGATGCTCTGACGGGCGATCCGGGCCTCCCGGACGGCGTGCCTGGCCCATGCCGTGGACACCAGGGCGGGGATCGCCACCAGCGAGAACACCAGGGGACCCCAGGCTCCCTCCGTCACCGCGTTCACGAACGAGGCCAGCGCAAGCAACCCGTAGAGGGACGCCGAATGGAACTCCTTGCGGAACGTGGACCACGCCAGCGTGTAGGCGTCCGGTGCCGTCTCCGGGTCGATGCGACCCAGCAGCCGGTAGCGGTGGCGTGCCGACCGTGCCCAACTCATGGCGGCGGCCAGGCAGATGATGCCCAGGAGGGTCAGGACAGGCGTCCGCATGCCCATTCAGCGTAGTCGTGGGTCCGGCTGACGAGCGTCGGCCACCCCAACGGCCATGCACCCGCAATCGCGCCGCTACTCCGACCGACGACGCACCCTCAGCTTGATGGGCGTGGACCCGAGGTTCAGGTCCTCACGCAGGCGCCGTTCCAGGTAGCGCAGCCAGGTGCGCGGCACCTCGCGGTTGGCGAACAGGGTGAAGGTCGGTGGATCGGTCGCCCCCTGGGTGGCGTACAGGATGCGCACGCCGGCAGGTGCCGGCTGGGCCGCCTGGGCCGCCCGGATCACGTCGTTCACCCGACGGGTCGGAATCCGCGTCTGGTAGTCCCGGATGGTGTCCTCCAGGGCCGGCCAGAGACGGTGCACGTTCTTGCCGCTGAGGGCGCAGATGCGGATGACCGGTGCCTCGCCCACGAAGTGCAGCTTGTCGCCCACCTGGATCGAGACGTCCTCGCGCTGCTCGGTGTCACACAGGTCCCACTTGTTGAGCAGCACCACGATCGGACAGCCAGCAGCGTCCACACGTTCGGCCAGGCGCTGGTCCTGGTGGGTCACGCCCTGGGTGGCATCGATGACCAGCAGTGCCACGTCGGCGGTGTCCACGGCCTTCAGGGCCCGGACCAGCGAGTAGTACTCGGTCTCCTCGTCGATGCGGGCCTTGCGCCGCATGCCCGCCGTGTCGATGAAGCGGACCGGGCCGTGCGGCGTCTCCACGATGGTGTCGACCGTGTCACGCGTGGTTCCCGGACGATCGTGCACGACCGCCCGCTCCTCGCCGGTGAGGCGGTTGAACAGCGTCGACTTGCCGACGTTCGGGCGACCCACCAGGGTCACGCCCACTACCCGGGGGTCGCCATCATCTGGCTGGTCCTCGGTAGGGGCTTCGTCGACGACCTCGGGAAGGGCATCCACGATGCGATCCAGCATGTCGCCGGCGCCCCGACCGTGCAGGGCGCTGACAGCCATCGGCTCGCCCAGGCCAAGAGACATGAGCTCCCAGATCGCCGACTCGTGCACCCGATCATCGACCTTGTTGGCAATCAGGATCACCGGCGTGTCGATACCCCGTAGGAGTGTCGCCACCAGGGCATCGTCCTCGGTCACCCCGACCGTGGAATCCACCACGAACAGCACGACGTCAGCCTGGGCAATGGCCAGCTCACTCTGGCGACTTACCTTCTCGTCCAGGGAGTCACCGTCGGCGATCCAGCCACCGGTGTCCACGAGGGTGAACTCCCGGCCCTGCCAGTTGGCCTCGACCTCCTTGCGGTCCCGGGTGACACCGGGCCGCTCCTCCACGATCGCCTCGCGGCGACCCAGGATCCTGTTCATGAGGGTCGACTTGCCCACGTTGGGCCGTCCCACGATCGCCACTGAATGCTTCATCGACCCGCCCCCACAATCGAAAGTGCCTCACGCAGCGATGCACCGTCGGTGGCCACCACCTCGACGGCCCGTGGCAGGTCCTCCGGCTGCATGCCGTCCAGGAACCGTCCACTGCTGAGGCAGACGTCGGGAAGCAGGTAGCGGTGCCCGGTCGGCTGGTCGGCCAGCACCCTTGCCACGTCCTCGCCGACCATCAGGCCGGTGACCCCCACGTTGCCCCCGAAGAACCGGTTCTGAACCGGAAGCACACGTACGTCGGTCCGACCGGTCGACTCCACCAGGGGCGCCAGGATGGGTGCGCCCAACTCGCCGGTCAGGACAGCCACGGGGGCACTGCGCGGTGGCCGGACCCCCGCCCCGAGACGGACCGAGGTGGCCGTCGAGGCAGAACCGTCGGTGACCGACCCGGCGACCGCCAGGCCGACTCCGCAACCCGACCCGTCATGGCCGGCAGCGGCCCGCGGTGCCCGATAGCCGAGGGCGGGTGCCCCGTCCACCGACTGGAAGAACCCCGGAGCACGTTCCCGCCCACCCGTCAACCCGGTGAACTCCTTCTCGAATGCCCGTGCCATGCCGATTCCGTCCTCCAGCATCTCGAAGTCGTCGTAGTGCTCAGCCGGCGGGAAGGGCCTCCCGGCCAGCAGGTAGTACTCGTCGGCGGCGAACACCATCCGTCGCCCCAGGGCTCCCAGGAGGTGCGCCTGCCAGGCCTCCACGACGTCCACTACGGCGCAGGCCTCGTCACGGGTGTGCGCCCGCATGCGGACCTCGTCGGTGTAGCGGCTCACACCCAGGGGCACCACGCAGATGCTGGCCAACTCCGGGAACCGGTCGGCGACGCCGGCCAGCGTGTCCTCCAGCCAGAGCCCGTCGTTCAGGCCGGGACACACGACCACCTGGCCGTGCACGGTGATCCCGTGGTCCAGCAGCGCACGCAACCACCGAAGGCTCGTGGCTCCCCGCCGGTTGCGCAGCATCTCCGTGCGCTTGTCCGGATCGGTCGCATGGATGCTCACGTACAGAGGGCTGAGGCCCTCCGACAGCACCCGCTCCAGGTCGGCCTCGGTGAACCGGGTGAGGGTCGTGAAGTTCCCGTACAGGAACGAGAGCCGGTAGTCGTCGTCCTTCACGTAGAGGCTGCGGCGCAGACCGGGCGGAAGCTGGTAGATGAAGCAGAACTCGCAGTGGTTGTCGCACGTGCGGACACGGTCGAACAGGGCACTGTCCACCTCGACGCCGAGGGGGCTGCCGGCGGGCTTCTCCACCTCCACCTCACGCTGTATGCCCCCGGAATCCAGCATCAGGGCCACCGTCGGCTCGTCCACGAGCAGCTGGTACTCGATGACGTCGCGTGGCACGCGGTCGTTGATGCTCAAGATCCGGTCGCCCAGCACGACACCGGCCCGTTCTGCGGGTGATCCGGTGGCGACGGCAACGACCACGGGGGTCGACATGCCCGCAAGGCTACCGACCTAGAAGGACGCACCCGGTAGGGTCCGGGCATGCCATCCGCCACCTCGCCCACCGGGGTCTCCGGGCGGGTCGACCGGGTGCTGGTGGCCGAACCACGCGGTTTCTGCGCCGGCGTGGAGATGGCCATCAAGGCCCTCACCTGGCTGGTCCGGGCGTTCGACGAACCCGTCTACTGCTACCACGAGATCGTCCACAACAGGTTGGTTGTGGAACGCTTCGAGGCCCAGGGCGTGGTCTTCGTAGACGACATAGACGACGTCCCCGACGGCGCACCCCTGATGCTCTCCGCGCACGGCTCGGCCCCCGAGGTGGTGCGGCGGGCCCGTCAGGTGGGTGGCTACACGGTCGACGCCGTCTGCCCCCTGGTGACCAAGGTCCACCACGAGGTGAAGACCCGCACCGGCAAGGGCTACCAGATCGTCTACGTGGGCCACGCCGGCCACGAGGAGGCCGAGGGCACGATCGCCGTGGCCCCCGACTCTGTCCACCGCGTCGAGCACCCAGACGACGTGGACGCCCTCCCCGACCTGGGCGACAACGTGGCGATCCTCGCCCAGACCACCCTCAGCCACCGGGACTGGGCGGGTGTCGTGGATGCCGCCTCACAACGCTGGCCCGACCTCTGGTCCCCCGGGCGCTCGGACCTCTGCTTCGCCACCACGAACCGACAGGGCGCCCTCCTGGACCTCGTCGACCGCTGTGACGCCGTGGTGGTGATCGGCTCCACGAACAGTTCCAACACCCGCGCCCTGGTTGAGCTGGCCACCGAAGCCGGTTGCGACAGGGTGGTCTGGATAAACCGGGCAGAGGAACTCCCGGACGACCTGGCCGGCACGATCGGCGTGACCGCCGGGGCGTCGGCACCCGAAGAGGTCGTGACCGCCGTGATCGAGGCCCTCGCACCCATCGACGGCGTCGAGACCGTGCGCCACACCGACGAGGACGAGTACTTCCCGCCGCCCCGCAACCTCCGGGACCTGCTGCAGGCCATCCGGACCTTCGCCGGGCTGGGCTTCGGTGCCCCGCCGGCTCCGGGCCACCTCGACGACAGGGCCATCGACGCCTCGGACGCCCTCACCGCACTGGGCAGGCCCAGCGCGGTCGGCTGAGAGCTCAGTCGCCGGACGGCTCGACGCCGGGAGCCGGCAACGCCGGTCGCCCAGCCAGGCGCTGGGCCTCGTCGAAGCACTCCTGCAGGCCGACCCGGAGTCGTTCCGTGAGCTCGTCCACCATGCGTCGGGGGATCCTCCCGTCGACCACCGGTGGCCGGATCGGCTCGCCCACCACCATCACCACCCTCACCGGTCGGATGAACATCGAACCACCGGGCATGGCGTAATCGGTACCGGCGATACCCATGGGAATGATCGGCACCCCGGCCCGTGCAGCCACGAAGGCCGGCCCGGCATGCATCAGGTCGGCCTCCACCACCGGGCCGTACTGGCGGGTGCCCTCGGGGAACATGACCATCGGCTCACCGCGCTCCAGGACGTCCTGGCAGGCACGTAGGGCCGCACGGTCGGCCGTGCCGCGCTCCACCGGGAAGCCCCCGACGATGGTCAGGAACCGTCCGGCCACACGGTTGTTCCAGAGCGACTCCTTGCCCAGGAACCGCTGGCGCCTGGCGGTGACCATTCCGCCCACAGGTGTGTCCAGGTAGGACCGGTGGACCGGCGCCAGGATGTACGCCTCATCAGCCGGAAGGTTCTCCCCGCCCACCACCCGGAACCGGAACCAGACCTTGCACACCAGCCACAGCAGCGACCAGAAGAACCTGTAGATGGCTCTGTCCAGGAGCGACATCCGACGGCCCAGGTCGTCGCTCACGACAACATCCCGACGATGGCATCCACGATCTCCGGGATCGCCATGTCCGACGTGTCGATGACCTCGGCCCCCGATGCCTCCACCAGCGGGCTGGCGGCCCGGCTGGAATCGGCGACGTCCCGGCGTCGGATGTCGGCAGCCACGACGACCACGTCCAGGCCCGGCGTCTCAGCGGCCCGTCGGCGTGCCCGGACCTCCGGTGAGGCGACCAGGTGGACCTTCAGCTCGGCATCGGGGAACACCACCGACCCGATGTCGCGACCCTCCATCACGCCACCGCCATGCTCGGCCACCCACGCCCGTTGGCGGGCAACCATCTCGACCCTGACCTCCGGATTGGCCGCTACCGCGGTCACCGCGGTGGTCACCTCGGCACCCCGGATCGCCGCAGAGGCGTCCTCGCCGTCGACGATGCAGGCTGAACGGGTGAGCTCCAGGACCACCGAGCGGGCCACGTCGGCCACCGCCGGGACATCGACCGGGTCGACTCCCCGACGCAGGACGGCGAACGCCACCCCGCGGTACATCGCCCCGGTGTCCAGGTACTCCAGGCCGAGGCGGTCGGCCACGGCGCGCGCCACGGTCGACTTGCCCGACCCGGCCGGACCGTCGATGGCGATCACCCGGTTCGCCACCGGCTCAGGTCCCGCCCCGGAGGAGGTCCAGGTCAGCCACGAACCCGGGGTAGCTGGTCGCCACCGCATCCCAGCCGTGGATGGTCGTCGGCCCGTCAGCCACGAGGGCGGCCACGGCACATGCCATGGCGATCCGGTGGTCATGGTGGGAATCCACCTCGGCTCCGGTCAGGGCGCTGCCGCGCACCACCAGGGTGTCGCCATCCACCCTCACGTCGGCACCCATCCGACCCAGTTCTGATTCCACGGTGGCCAGGCGATCGCTCTCCTTGACACGCAGCTCGCCCACCCCCTCGAAGGTCGTCTCGCCGTCGGCGCAGGCCGCAGCGACGGCCAGGATCGGCACCTCGTCGACCAGCCCCGGCACCTCGTCGGCGGTCACCACCGTTCCCGTCAGGCCGGAGTGACGCACCGTGAGGTCACCGGTGGTCGGGTCATGTGTGATGTCGGCACCCATGCGCGAGAGCACGTCCACGAAACCCGAACGGGCGGGGCCTGCGTAGACATTGGCGACCACCACCTCGGATCCGGGGAGGATCGAGGCGGCAACGGCCCAGAAGGCCGCCTGGGAGGGGTCTCCCGCCACGTCGTGGTCGAACGCCGTCGGGCGGCCCGGCTGGACCGTCACGCTCCTCAGGTCACCATCGGATCCCGCGTCCAGCGTGATCCCGAAGGCCATCATGAGCTCCTCGGTGTGGGCCCTGCTGGGCCGGTCCTCAAGCACGGTGGTCGGGCCCTCGGCCGACAGGCCGGCGAACAGGACGCAGCCCTTCACCTGGGCGCTGGCCACCGGCAACCGGTACTCGATGCCACGCAGGCCTCCACCCCGGATCTCGAGTGGTGCGAGTGGCTGGCCGTCCCGACCACGCAGCGACGCCCCCATGAGGCGAAGCGGATCCAGTACCCGGTCCATGGGGCGACGCCGGATCGATGCGTCACCGTCCAGCACCGACCGGAAGGGCAGACCGGCCAGCAGCCCGGCCAGCAGTCGGATCCCGGTTCCGGAGTTGCCCACGTCCAACGGATGGTCAACCGCTTCGAGGCGCCCGCCGCTGATGCTGATCGCGCCGTCCCCGGCGTCGACCACGTCGGCGCCGAGGGCCTCGATGATCCGACGGGTGCACGCCACGTCCCCACCGTCGCTGAGGCCCCGCACCGTGGAGGCCCCGTCAGCCAGCGCCGCCAGCATCAGCACCCGGTGGGAGATGGACTTGTCGCCCGGAACCGAGATGCGACCCACCAGGGGGCCGCCCGGGGCCACGACCAGGGATCCGGCTAGCGGCTCGACCAGGGGACTCACGGGACCCACGACACGTTCACGCGAGGGGTGCCGAGGTGGGCCGGTAGCCGTTCGCCATCAGCCCGCCCTTCAGCCGTTCGGCCAGGGCTGACTCCACGATCAGGAGCACGACACCGCGGTCGCCCTCGCCCGAGTGGGCGATCTCAAGGTCGTAGATGTTCACGTCCAGGTCGGTGGCCAGCAGCGTGATGGAGGCCAGCTCGCCCTGGCGGTCCAGCACCGGCACCCGCACCTCGGCCAAGTCCGACGGGCGGGGAGCACCGGTGGGAAGGCTCACCCGGGCCGACCTGGCGGTCTCGAGGCGTCGCAGCAGGCCATCCCTGTCGCCACCGGCTACCTCGGCCCGCACTGCGGTGAGCGCCCGGATCAGCTCGTCCAGGACCCCGTCGATGGCAGCGGCGTTCTCGCCGCAGATGTCGGGCCAGATACCGGGATGGCCCGCAGCCACCCGGGTCATGTCCCGGAAACCACCGGCCGCCAGGCGCAGCACAGCCGAATGCTCCTCGGAACGGGCGGCGGCGATGCCCATGAGGGTGGCGGCCGTGAGGTGGGGAACGTGGGAGACCAGGGCCACCAGGGAGTCGTGGCGATCGGGTGGAAGGGTCAGGATCTCGGGCCCCATGGAGGAGACCACGGATCGCACCCGGGCCAGGGCGTCTCCGGCGGTGCCCTCGGTCGGGGTGAGCACCCAGATGGCGTCAGCGAACATCTCGGGATCGGCGCCGTCGACGCCGTCCTGCTCGGAGCCGGCCATCGGATGGCCGCCGATGAAACGGTCGTCGTCCACGGCTGCCACCAGGGGCGCCTTGACGCTGCCCACATCGGTCACGAGACCGGTGGGAGCAGCGGCCAACGCTTCGACCACCGCCGCTGGGAGCTGGCCCACCGGGGTCGCCACAAAAGTCAGCTCGGCCTCCGGATCCCAGCCAGTGGCGTCCAGCGCTCCGAGCTCGACGGCCCGGGCGAGGCGTTCGGAGTCGGGGTCCACTCCGTGGACGTGCCAACCCCTGGCCCGTAGCGCCATGCCGATGGATCCGCCGATCAGCCCGACGCCCACGATGGTTGCCCTCCGGGCCGTGCCGCCGTTCATCTCTTCGGCCGCGCCGGAGCGACGGGTTCTGGAATCGCCATGGGACACGATGCTACCGGGCACCCGTCAGCCGATCGGCCGTAGTTCCGGAGCCGACGACCATCGGACTCAGCCCCCGGACTGGGCCTCGGGAACTGCCACGGCACGCTGCAGGGACCGGAGCTCGTCGCCGGTCAGCTCCCGCCATGCGCCCGGCGTCAGGGACCTGTCCGCCAACGGCCCGATGCGGGTCCGGATGAGTCGCACGACCGGGTGGCCTATGGCATCGCACATCCGTCTCACCTGCCGGTTCCGGCCCTCGTGGATGGTCAGCCGGAGCACCGATGGTTCCAGGAGGGCGGCCCGGGCCGGGGCCGTCACCCCGTCATCCAGCTCGATGCCCTCCCGGAGTCGCCGCAGGGTGGCACGCGAGGGCGAGCCCTGCAGCTCGGCCACGTACTCCTTCTCCACACCGAACGACGGGTGGGTCAACCTGTGGGCCAGCTCGCCGTCGTTGGTCAGCAGCAGGAGCCCCTCCGTGCCGAAGTCCAGGCGCCCCACCGGGAACACCCGCGGTTCGGTCGGCACCAGCCCGACCACCGTCGGCCGACCCTCGGGATCGTCCGCCGTCGTCACCACGCCCGCCGGCTTGTTCAACAGGTAGTGGACGAGGTCGGGTCGCACCCCGATCGGCGCCCCGTCCAACTCGATCAGGGCCGTCTCCACGTCGACACGCCGACCCAGCACGGCCACCTCGCCATCCACCAGCACCCGACCCTCGGCTATGAGGTCCTCGCACACCCGTCGGCTGCCTATGCCGACACGGGCGAGCACCTTCTGGAGCCGCTCGCCCTCATGGGAGGCGGCGTCCACAGGTCAGCCTTCCGGGGCTGCGGGCCCCGATGCCTCCGTCGGAGCAACGGACTGGCCACCGTCGGCGACCTCGGCCACGACCGGGTCCGGATCCGACCTGAGGCCCCGCTCGAGAGCCTCCACGACCTCCGGGCCGGGCACGAAGTCACCCAGGGGCGGCAGCTGCGACACGCCGTCCAGCCCCATCCGCTCCAGGAACTCCCGGGTCGTGCCGAAGAAGACGGCGTTTCCCGGTCCGGCATCCCGGGAGACCTCGTCGATGAAGCCCCGCTGCTGCAGGGTGCGCATCACGCCGTCCACGTCGACACCGCGGATAGCCGAGACCTGCGCCCGTGAGATCGGCTGCTTGTACGCCACGATCGCCAACGTCTCCAACGCAGCGCTCGTCAACCGACTGCTCTGGCCATCCACCACGAAACGCTCCACCCATGGCGCCTGGTCGGGATGGCTCTGGTACCGGTAGCCGCCACCCACGCGGACCAGGGCGAACCCCCGACCCTCGGCCTCGTAGGCATCTGCCAGGCCTTCGCAGATCGCCTCGATCCGCTTCGTGGGCAACTCCAGCAACTGGGCCAGCAGGTTCGGCGGCACGGGATCCACCGCCACCATCAGCATCGCCTCGACGGCCCGCCGGGCCTCGACGTCCACGTCCTCCGCCCCATCCACCGTTTCGTCAACCATGTCAGCCCTCGTAGGCGTCGATCAGGTCGACGTCTCCCCGGTCGGCTCCGGGACGCCAGCCGACGTGGATGTCGCCGAAGTTGTCCAACTGGTCCAACTCCACCACGCCGAGCTTGTAAAGCTCCAGGACGGCGAGGAACCAGACGACCACCTCGATCCGATCGACCAGTGCCCGGGTGAGATGGCGGAACGTGACCACCCCCCGGGCCGGCAGCTCATTGGCGACCAGGGCAACGGCTTCGGCCACGCTGATGCGGATGGGGGCGATGGAGTCCGTGTCGACGTGTATCGACGGCCGGGGCGCCATCGCAGCCATGAAGGCCGTCCGCAGGTCGTGGGTGGTGACGCCCTCGAGCAGGTCGGGCGCCAGGTGGGCGAACCGGTCCTCGAGGCCGGCCCGACGCGGCCGCGACAGCGCAGCATCGGCGGCCATGCGCCGAAGCGAGACCGCTGCGTCCTTGAAGGTCTTGCACTCCAGGAGGCGGGCCAGGAGGAGGTCGCGCTCCTCCCAGAGGCCGAACTCGTCGTCGCGCTCGGCCCGCTCGTGTACCGGCAGGAGGCGCCGGGTCTTCAACTCGACGAGGATCGAGGCGATCAGGAGGAACTCTGTGGCCGCCTCCAGGTCGCAGGTATCGAGGCTTTCCATCTCCGTCAGGTAGGCGTCCACGATGGCCGACAACGAGACCTCGTAGAGCTCGACCTCCTCCTTCAGGATGAGGTTCAGCAACAGGTCGAACGGGCCCTCGTAGACCGAGGTCGAGACGGTGATGCTCACCGGACCGACCCTAGGGAGTCGCGAGGACCGCGCGGTGCATTCCCCCGGTCAGCGCCGAACCCGACCATCCCGCCGAGCAGGGGCCGCTACCCTGACCCGCCATGGCACGAGTCTTCTCCGGGATCAAGCCCACGGGCTCCGTCCACCTCGGCAACCTGCTGGGCGCACTGCGCAACTGGGTCACCATGCAGGAGGAAGCCGATGCCGTCTACTGCGTGGTCGACCTGCACGCCCTGACCGTGCGCCACGACCCCGCCGAGCTGCGGGCCGCCACCCTGTCGCTGACCCAGCTGCTCATCGCCAGCGGCATCGACCCCCAGCGCTGCACCCTGTTCGTGCAGGGACACGTACCCGAACACACCGAGTGCGCCTGGGTGATGGAGTGCACCGCTTCGTTCGGCGAGCTGCGAAGGATGACCCAGTTCAAGGACAAGTCGGAGGGCACCGACTTCGTGTCCGGCGGCCTGTTCACCTACCCCGCCCTCCAGGCGTCCGACATCCTGCTCTACGACACCGACCACGTGCCGGTGGGCGAGGACCAGCGCCAGCACATCGAGTTGACCAGGGACATCGCCATGCGCTTCAACAACCGCTACGGCGAGACCTTCGTGGTTCCCGAGGTCGTCATCCCGCCGGCCGGCGCAAGGGTCATGGACCTCCAGCATCCCGGGAACAAGATGTCCAAGTCCGACGACGGTGCCCAGGGAACGATCCTGCTGCTCGACGACCCGTCGGTCATCCAGAAGAAGTTCAAGCGTGCGGTGACCGACAGCGACGGCGAGGTCCGCTACGACCCGGCCATCAAGCCCGGCGTGTCCAACCTGCTCTCCATCCTCGGTGCCGCCACCGACCGTGAACCGGCCGCCGCTGCCGATGGCATCGGGCGCTACGGCGACCTGAAGGAATCCACCGCCGAGGCGGTCATCGAGCTGCTGCGGCCCCTGCAGGCCCGCTACCACGAGTTGGCCGCCGACCCGGCCGAGACCGGTCGCCTGCTGGCCCTCGGAGCCGACAAGGCCCGCACCGTGGCCTCGGCCACCCTTGACCGGATGCGGTCGAACCTGGGGCTACTCCCCCGCTGAACCCCGGCGGTGGACGGGCCCGGCGGGCTCCAGCCACCCTCAAACCCGACCTCAGTCGTCGTCGGCGGCGTGGAGTACGTCGGCCAGGCGCCTGTCCACGCTCCACCGGTCCGGCTGTCGGTGGTGCTCCAGGGCCCAGGCCACCGTGAGCGGGTCGCTTCCGGCCTCAGACAACAGGGCCGCCCCTTCCTCGGGGTGCCGCAGGTACAGGCCGACTCGTCCCCGGAACCCTCCCCGGCCCGGCCACCCTCTCGCCCGGCCCGGTACCGCCGCTCCCAGCACCGTCGCTGCCACCCGTCCGAAGGTCCCCAGGCCGCTGCGAACCTTGCCCACGTCGTGGAGCAGCGCCGCTGCCAGCAGGGGCGTGCCACCGTCACCCGCCGCCGCGGCGAGGTCCGGACCCTCCGGGCCACCGAGCACCGATTCGACCCGCCGGGCGACCACCACCGAATGCCTGCGGTCCGCGCCGGACATCCGTCGCCAGAGGCCCAGCTCGCCGTCCCCCAGCAGTCCGGCCACCCGGTCCTCGGCGGCCGACGACGGACCACCGGACCGCAGCGACCCGCAGAACCTTCGGACCAGGTGCCCGATGCGGTGCAGGCGCCCGGGCCGGGCCACGCTCAGCGTCCCAGCCGGCGTAGGGCCTGCAGGAGGCCGATGACCGTCTTGGCGTCCGTGATCGTGCCGTCGGCGATCATCGACTCCACGTCGTCCAGGGGAACACGTTCGACGGTCAGGTACCGCTCCTCGACGCTGACGGCCTGGGCGGTCGCCGGACCCAGGTCCGTGGACAGGTAGATCGTGGTCTCCTCGTCGCAGAAGCCGATCGAGTTGTGGAACCGACCCAGCTCGACGAGGTCATGGGCGTACAACCCGGCCTCCTCGACGAGCTCGCGGCGGGCCGCAGTCGGCCTGTCCTCGCCTTCCACGTCCAACTTTCCAGCGGGGATCTCGAGCATCTCGCGATCCAGCACCGGGCGGTACTGGCGCACCAGGACGACCTCCTCGCCGTCGATGGCCACCACGGCCACCGCTCCGGGGTGGCGGACGACGTCACGCTCCATCACCTCGCCGGCCGGACCCTCGAAGGTCGCCGTGGCCAGCGTGATCACATAGCCCTCGTGCAGGACCCTCTCACCGGTCCTGGTGAAACCGTGGCCCACGGGGGACCGACCTCAGCCGGAGGCTTCGACGTCGACCGGAATGAGCTGCGGGTTCCGGCCGGCGGCACGTTCCAGGGCCGCGCCGACGAAGGCCCGGAACAGTGGCGCCGGACGCTCGGGCCGGCTCTTGAACTCAGGGTGGGCCTGGGTGCCGATCCAGAACGGGTGGCCCTCCAACTCGATGAACTCGACGAGGCGACCGTCGGGCGACTCGCCGGAACACACGAAGCCGGAATCATCGAACCGGGCCCGGTAGCGCGAGTTGAACTCATAGCGGTGCCGGTGCCGCTCCGACACGACGTCGGTGCCGTAGATCTCCGCCACCTGCGAACCGGCCCGCAGCTGGGCGACGTAGGCGCCCAGGCGCATCGTGCCACCCATGTCCGTGACGTCCCGCTGGGAGTCCATCAGGTCGATCACCGGGTGCGGAGACGACGGATCGAACTCGGTGGAATGGGCACGCTCCAGACCCAGCACGTTGCGTGCGAACTCCACGGTCATGCACTGGAGGCCCAGGCAGAGGCCCAGGCACGGGATCTCGTTCTCCCTCGCGTACCCGACGGCGGCGATCTTGCCCTCCACGCCCCGTTCGCCGAATCCACCCGGTATGACGATGCCATCCAGGTCCCGAAGGCGGTTCTCGACAAGCAGGCCCTCCACGTCCTCGGCCTGGATCCAGTCGATCTGCACGTTGGCACCGTGGTGTATCCCGCCGTGCTTGAGGGATTCGACCACCGAGAGGTAGGCGTCCACCAGGCTCACGTACTTGCCGATGAGGCCGATGCGGACCGGCTTGGTGGCTTCCAACACCCGCCGGTTGAGGTCCCGCCACTCGGTCAGGTCGGGCGGGTCGGTGATGAGGTGCAGGACGTCGCAGACGAACTGGTCGAGACCCTCGTCGTGGATCACAAGTGGAATCTCGTAGAGGCTGTCGGCGTCCGGACAGTTCACGACCCCGCTGAACGGCACGTTGGAGAGGCGGGAGATCTTCCGCTCCAGGTCGTCGCCGATCGGCTCGTCGCTGCGGCACACGATGGCATCGGGCTGGATGCCCGCGCTGCGAAGCTCGGTGACCGAGTGCTGGGTGGGCTTCGTCTTGTGCTCCCCGGACGGGCCGATGTAGGGCACCAGCGTCACGTGCACGTAGCAGACGTTCGTGCTGCCCACGTCCAGGCGGAACTGCCTGATGGCCTCCAGGAAGGGAAGGATCTCGATGTCGCCGACCGTGCCGCCCACCTCGGTGATGAGGACGTCCACGTCGTCGCCGGCGAGGCGCCGGATCCGTCGCTGGATCTCATCGGTGATGTGTGGGATGACCTGGACGGTCTTGCCCAGGTACTCACCGCGCCGCTCGGCGGCGATGACCGCCGAGTAGATCAGGCCGGTGGTGGCGTTGGAGTCCCGCGTCAGGTTCTCATCGATGAACCGCTCGTAGTGACCGAGGTCCAGGTCGGTCTCGCCACCGTCGTCGGTCACGAATACCTCGCCGTGCTCGAACGGGTTCATGGTGCCCGGATCCACGTTGATGTAAGGATCCAGTTTCTGGATCACGACCCTGAGGCCACGCTGCTTGAGGAGCCGTCCGAGGGATGCTGCGGTGAGGCCCTTGCCGAGCGAACTCGCCACGCCCCCCGTTACGAAGATGTGTTTCGTCACGGGAGGAAAATCTATCCCGGCTGGGCGGACCGCGCGCGGAGCCGACCCGGGATCGGGAGGTCAGAGGTCACCCTCCAGGCCGCCCGGAGGCACCGAGGGGGAACCCGGGGGTCAGGAGACATGGCCACGGGCGGCCTGCAGCAGCTCCTCGGCATGACCGCGGGCCGTGTCGCTGTCGGGCGAGCCCGACAGCATCCGTGACAGTTCAACCACGCGCCCGTCGGCGTCCAACGTCGACACGGTGGCCACAGTGCTACGACCATCGTCGACCTTGACGACCACCATCTGGTGGTCGGCGTAGGCGGCAACCTGGGCCAGATGGGTGACCACCAGCACCTGGCGGTCACGGGCGAGCGAGGACAGGGCCTCGCCTATCCGATGTGCCGCCGCACCCCCGACGCCGGCATCCACCTCGTCGAAGACCTGCACGGGCGGCGATGCGGTGAGGACCAGGCCCACGGCCAGCATCGTCCGGGCCAGCTCGCCACCAGACGCCACCCGGGCCACCGGCAGCATCGGCGTGCCGGAGTTGGGCGAGAGGCACAGCACCACGTCTCCCCCGGCCTCGCCGTCAACGGTCACCTCCACCGTCGCCGTGGCCATCGCCAGGACCCGCAGGTGTTCCTGGATGCGGGCCGCCAGGACGGGTGCGGCACGCAGCCGGGCCTCGCGGAGGGCGGCGGCGGCGACCGTCCGGGCGGCCTCTGCCGCAATTCGACGGGCGTCCAGGGCGGCGGCGATGGCCTCATGGTCCTCCAGGCGGGCGAGCCGACCGGCGGCCTCGGCGTGGTAGACCATGACCGAGGCGAGGTGCTCGCCGTACTTCCGACGTAGCTCGGCCAGCAGGCGTCGCCGTTCGCTCACGGCCGCCAGGCGGTCCGGGTCCTCCTCCAGCCGTTCGGCAACGCCCCGGAGCTCGCCGGCGAGGTCGCCCAGCTCGGCCATGAGGCCGACCAGGCGCTCCGCATGGGACCCGAAGGGCGGGCGTCCGGTCAGGCCGGCCAGCGCCACCGTCAGGGCATCGGATGCCGGTCCGTCGGCGTCCAGGACGCTGAGGGCCGCCTGGGCCGCCTCACGGTGGGCCACGGCATCGCCCAACAGCGCCTCCTCCTCGGCCAGGCGGTCGTCCTCATCCCCGTCGGTCAGGCCGGCGGCGTCCAGCTCCGAGACCTGGAAGCGGAGCAGGTCTATCTCCCGGGCACGGGCCCGCTCGTCGCCACCCATGGCGGCCAGCTCTGCGTCCACCGTGGCCAACTCCCGCACGGCATCGGCCAGCGGTGCGGTGTCGACGGCGCCGAACCTGTCCAGCGCGTCACGCTGGGCCGCGGTTGCCAGGAGGCGCTGGTGGGCATGCTGCCCATGGAGGTCCAGGAGGCGACGACCGTGTTCCGCCAGGGATACCGCCGTCTCGAGGCGGCCGTCCACGTACGCACGACTCCGCCCGTCCGCCGGCACCACCCGGCGGAGCACGACCTCCCGGTCGCCGTCCACGAATCGCCCCTCCACGACGGCCTCGGCAGCGCCGGTGCGCACGATCGACTGGTCGCACCGACCCCCCAGCAGGAGGTCCACGGCGCCCATGAGCATCGTCTTGCCGGCCCCGGTCTCGCCGGTGACGGCCGTCAGCCCCGGTCCGAACACGACCTCGACCTCGTCTATGACCCCGAGGCCCGTTATGCGCAGCTCAACCAGCATCGCTCAGTCCGACCTCCCACCAGGGCGACACGGGCTGCCGGCGAGGCATCGGTGTCGGGCAGCAGGGCTCATGGCGGCATCCTGCCACCGGGGGGTGACAGTGCCGGCGATCACCTGTCCTCGAGGCCGAACTTGGTGGCCAGGAGGTGCTTGAAGTCACGGGGCCCGAAGGTGACCAGGCGGGCAACCCGATCAGCGACCGTGCAGACCACCATGTCCCCCTCACCCAGCACCATCAGCTCCCGACCGTCCACCGAGCAGGTGGCCTCCCGCTGTCCCAGCACCTCCATGGAGACCTCGGTCGAGGGGTCCAGCACCATGGTCCTGTCGAAGAGCATGTGCGGTGAGACCGGCGTCAACTGGATCGCCCGGTGGACCGGGTCCACGATGGGTCCACGGGCTGAGAAGGCGTAGGCGGTGGACCCGGTCGGCGTGGCGGCGATCAGGCCGTCGGCGGCATAGGAGGTCAGGAACTCGCCATCCAGGTACACCCCCAGACGCACGGTCTGGCTGGCGGCCGTCCGGGCCACGACCACCTCGTTCAGGGCATGGTCGACCACCCCGGACGAGCCATCGGCCCGTCGGACCTCGATGCGCAGCATCATGCGCTCCTCGATGTCATGGTCGCCGGCCAGCGTCCTACCCACCGCCGCACCAGCCTCGTCCGGTTCGACCGCGGTGAGGTATCCCAACTCGCCGTGGTTCACCCCCAGGACCGGCGCCGGATGGCCGTCCAGGAGGTGCACGGCCCTCAGGATGGATCCGTCACCACCCAGGCTGACCACGAGGTCCAGGTCGCCGACGGGGACATTCCCGTCGAATCCGGCGGCATCGGACCGGACCACGCTGTGTCCCCCGTCGGCCAGCGTTCCGGCCAGCGAGTCCGCCTGGGCGACCGCCTCCGGCCGATCCCCGTGCACCACAAGCAGCACGACGGCCATCAGGTTCCACCCCCGTCCGCCACCGACGCCACCAGCGCCGTCGGGTCGAACACCCCGGACGGCGTGGCGTCGGCTGCGCCCGCGACCGCGTGCAGCAGGAACTCCACGTTGCCGTCGGCACCGGTGATCGGAGAGGCCATGCCCCCCATGATGGCCGCTCCGTGGGCCCGAATCGACCGTTCCACCCCGACGAGCACCTGCTCCCACACGACCCGGTCCCGGATCACGCCACTTCCCCGGTCCACCTCGGCCTTCCCCGCCTCGAACTGCGGCTTGGCCAGGAGCACCAGCGGAGCACCGTCCGAGACCAGGCCGAGCAGGTCGGCCATGACCGTGCGCAACGAGATGAACGACAGGTCCGACACGAGCAGGTCGAAGGGAGCGCCGATCGATGTCCCGTCCACCCCACGCACGTTGGTCCGCTCGTGGACAGCCACCCGCGGGTCGCCTCGGAGCCTCTGGTGGAGCTGGCCCCGCCCCACGTCCAGGGCCACCACCGATGCTGCGCCGTGCTGGAGGAGGCAGTCGGTGAAGCCACCGGTGCTGGATCCGACGTCGATTGCCCGCATGCCGTCGGGGTCCAGGCCGAAGCCGGCCAGGGCCGCCTCCAACTTGCGACCACCCCGGCTGACGTAACGCTGCGGCGGTCCGGCAACGACCACGGCCTCACCGGGCGAGACCAGCCGTGAGGCCTTGGTTGCCGGTGCCCCGTCGACGGTCACTCGACCCGCCCCGATCACCTCTCGGGCCACCGTCCTGCCCGACACCAGCTGCCGCCGGACCAGTTCCTGGTCGAGGCGCCGACGTGCTTTCACCCCAGGTGCTCCGTGACGGCACCCAGCAGGTCGTCGTGCACCGTGTCGGGCGAGGGGTCCACCGGCAG
This sequence comes from Acidimicrobiia bacterium, assembly GCA_012961035.1. Classification (GTDB taxonomy): domain Bacteria; phylum Actinomycetota; class Acidimicrobiia; order Acidimicrobiales; family MedAcidi-G1; genus UBA9410. Next base: position 6,789 of record DUAC01000094.1, on the reverse strand, counting down.
GTCGTCGGACCCGATCAGGCCGGACAGCACCAGGGACCACCGCCACCCCATCGCCCGGGCGAAACGACCATCGGTGTCCGGGCGGTCGCCGACCATCACGCCTTCCTCGCCGGCCAACTCCCGAACCAGGTCGCACATGGGGCCATAGGGCTTTCCGGCGATCTCCGGGGTGGCACCGGTGGCTGCCACGAGTGCCGCCAGAAGGGACCCGGCACCCGGGCGCAGGCCATCCTGGGATGGAAAGCTGACATCGTCGTTGGTGGCCAGGATGCGCGCCCCGCCGAGCACCGCCCGCATACCGGCGGTGAGGCCCTGATAGTCGAAGTCCTCGTGGAACCCGACGACCACCGTGTCAGCCGGTCCGGCGTCGACCATCACGGCCCCCCGGGCCTCCAGTTCCTCGCGGCAACCCGGCCCGCACATTCCGAGCACCCGCTCGCTCTTAGCCACCAGGCGGGCAGCGGCCATCCCGGAGGTGACCACGCCACCCATGGCGTCTATGCCCAGGCCAGCCAGCTTCTGGACCGTGTCGACGACCCGGCGACCCGAGTTGTTGGTCACGAAGAGGACCCGCTCGCCGGATTCCTGCAGGAGGCGCACCGCCTCGGCCGAACCGGGGACCCCGTCGGTCCCCCGCCAGACGACGCCGTCCAGGTCAAGTGCCCAGGCCATCTACAACCAACCGGTCAGCGGTCGTCGCGGACGACGACGGCCGGGCTCAGACTTCCCAGGTCGGCTGGGAACGCAGCAGCGTCGCCAGATCGCCCTTGCCCAACTGGGCCTGGACCTCGCGGATCTGGGCCGCCACCGAGGTCGAGAACTCCCCGCTGTCGATGGCGCGGAACACCCCGACCGGGGTGGGGGTGGTAGGCGTCTTGGCCAGCCGGGAGAGCGAGAAGGCCGTCGACGGATTCCGGATGGTCTCGTCGTGCACGAGGATGTACTCGATACCCACCTCGGCCACCTCGACGATCACCACGCCCTCCGGACGACGGGCCACCCCGAACTGCTTCTCGGAGCCGAACAGGATCGGCTTGCCGTGCTGCAGGTCGATCAGCATGTCCTCCCGGACGTCCTTCTTGGTGATGGTCGCGAACACGCCGTCGTTGAAGACGTTGCAGTTCTGGAGCACCTCCACGAATGCTGAACCCTCGTGCTCGTAGGCACGCCTGAACACCTCCTGCATGTGCCGACGGTCCAGATCGTGCGTACGGGCCACGAAGGTGGCCTCCGCCCCCAGGGCGACGCTGATCGGGTTGAAGGGGCGGGACACCAGGCCCACCGGCGACGACTTGGTCACCTTGCCCTTCTGGCTGGTCGGCGAGAACTGGCCCTTCGTCAGGCCGTAGATCTGGTTGTTGAACAGCAGGATGTTCAGGTTGATGTTGCGCCGTAGGGCGTGGATGAGGTGGTTGCCGCCGATCGAGAGCATGTCGCCGTCGCCGCCGATCACCCATACGTCCAGGTCGGGGCGCGCCATGGCCAGGCCGGTGGCCACCGCCGGCGCCCGTCCGTGGATGGTGTGAACGCCGTAGGTGTTCATGTAGTACGGGAACCGGGC
>DUAC01000094.1:0-5185 GCA_012961035.1 Acidimicrobiia bacterium | reverse complement strand
CACGGCGGGCGCCCAACTCCGGCATGAGCAGCTGCATCGCCGTCAGGATCGAGTAGTCACCACACCCAGGGCACCAGCGGACCTCCTGGTCGCTGGACCAGTCGGCACGCGTGGTCTCCGGGACGGGACCGAGGTCCATTTCGGTCCCCGGGTCGAGCACGTCGGTCACGACCGACCTCCTTCCAGCACATCGAGGCGTTCCCCGATGGCGTGCTGGATCTCGCCAGCGGTGAACGGCTGGCCTCTCATCTTGGACAGCGGCTCAGCGTCCACCAGGTACTCGGCCCGCAGGATCCGTACCAACTGGCCCAGGTTCAACTCCGGAACCAGCACCCGTTCGAACGATCGCAGCACGTCGCCGAGGTTGGCCGGCAGCGGGTAGAGGTGGGTCAGGTGGATGCTGGCCACCTTCCGGCCGCTGGTCCGGATGCGTCGGACCGCTCCGGTGATGGCACCCCAGGTGGAACCCCAGCCGACCACAAGCAGGTCGGCGTCCTCGTCGCCCTCCACCTCCACGTCGGGAACCGGTATGGAGGCGATCCGTCGATCCCGCAGGTGGACCATCAGCTCGTGGTTGTCCGGGTCGTAGGAGACGTTGCCGCTGCCGTCCTCCTTCTCGATGCCGCCGATCCGGTGCATCAGGTCGGGCGTGCCGGGCAGGGCGATGGGCCTGACCAGGTTCTCGTCACGGAGGTACGGCCAGAAGACGCCGTCGCCGTCCTCGTTCGTCTGGTTGAACTCGGTGGCGTACTCCACGTCGATGGACGGCAGGTCCGCCACGTCGGGCAGCCGCCAAGGCTCGGACCCGTTGGCCAGGTAGCCATCCGACAGGAGCAGCACCGGCGTGTTGTAGGTGAGGGCGATGCGGGCCGCCTCGATGGCGGTATCGAAGCAGTCCGACGGTGTGCGGGCCGCCACGATCGGCATCGGGGACTCGCCGTGGCGCCCGTACATGGCCATCATCAGGTCGGCGGCCTCGGTCTTGGTCGGCAACCCGGTGGACGGTCCGCCCCGCTGGATGTCCACGACCACGAGCGGGAGCTCCAGGCTCACCGCCAGGCCCATCGCCTCGCCCTTCAGGGCAAGGCCGGGACCGCTGGTGGTCGTAACCGCCAGGGAACCACCGTAGGAGGCCCCGATCGCCGCTCCGACCGCTGCGATCTCGTCCTCGGCCTGGAAGGTGGTCACGCCGAAGGCCTTGTGCTTGGACAGCTCGTGGAGGATGTCGGTGGCAGGCGTGATGGGATACGAGCCCAGGTACAGCGGCAGGCCGCTCAACTGGGACGCTGCGACGAGGCCCCATGAGAGGGCCGTGTTGCCGTTGATGTTGGTGTAGGTGCCGGGGGGCAGCGGGGCTGCGTTCACGATCACCCGCTGGGCGCCCAGTTCCGCCGTCTCGCCGTATGCGTGCCCGGCGTTGAAGGCTGCCTTGTTGGCCCCGATGATGAGGTCCTTGCCGGCGAACTTGGCGTCGATCCAGTCCAGCGTCGGCTCCACGGGCCTCGAGTACATCCATGAGAGCAGGCCCAGGGCGAAGAAGTTCTTGGACCGGTCGGCGTCCCGGGGCTTCACCCCGAGGTCCTTGCAGGCGTCCTTGGTGATGCTGGTCATCGCCACCTGGATGACGCTGTAACCGGCCAGGTCGTCGCCATCCAGGGGGTTGTGGTCGTACCCGGCCTTGGCCAGGTTCCGCTCGTCGAAGGTGTCCTTGTTGACGATGAGGGTGCCACCGGGCACCAGGGTGTGGAGGTCGGACCGCAGCGCCGCCGGATTCATCGCCACCAGCACGTCCGGGGCGTCACCCGGGGTGGTTATGTCGTGGTTCGAGATGTGGACCTGGAAGGCCGACACGCCGGCCAGGGTGCCGGCAGGTGCCCTGATCTCAGCCGGGTACTCGGGAAGGGTGGAGAGGTCGTTGCCGAAGAGCGCGCTGGCATTGGTGAACCTGTCACCCGTGAGCTGCATTCCATCGCCCGAATCGCCGGCGAAGCGGATGATGACCTCGTCCAACTCGCGGACGTCGGCAACCCCAGTTGCCTCGACCATGTCCGTCACGCCTGATCCTCCACCCGGGCCACGTTGCACCGGCCGCTACTAGACGGTTTGGACCCTAACCGCGCCCCCGGGATCGGATGATGATCAGGGCCGAACCCGGCGGTGCAATCGGTCACACCTCACCGGGGTGGTCAGCCCTCGTCGGTGCGGTAGTCGCCGAAGGGCTGGTCGCGGTCCTGCAGGGCTCCGGTGAGCCCCTCTACACGGACCTTCTCGAGGAATGCGGCCATTGCCGAAGAATGGGTTCCGAGGGCACAGAGTTCGGTACCCGCCCGGATCCCGGCCCTCATACCCATGTACTCCATCTGCATGTGCACGGCGCGCTTGTTCATCTGCACGATCTCGGTCGGCAGGTCGGCCACGCGGCGGGCGACGGCCAGCACCGCCTCGTCCAACTCCTCGACCGGGAAGGCGGCGTTCGCCCAGCCCTCCGCGACGGCCTCCAGACCGGTGATGGCGTCACCGGTGATCATCATCTCCATGGCCCTGCGCATTCCCAGGAACCAGGCGTGGAAGTGCATGTCCGGAACGCCGAACCGGACGGCCGGGTAGCCCATCCGGGCATCGGTGGCGACGTAGACCAGGTCACAGCCCGTGGCCAGCTCGCTTCCACCGGCCAGGCACCAGCCGTGGACCTGGGCGATGACCGGCTTGGCCAGGTCCCAGATCCCCATCCACCCGTCGGTCACGTGGCGGGGCCACTGCCCCTCCCCCGGCGTGGTGGGATATGGCAGCTCGTGACCGTCGCTACCGCCGCCCAGGTCGTAGCCGGCGGAGAAGCACGTTCCGGCACCCCGGATGATCGAGACCCGGACCTCTGGATCCATGTCGTGGTCCACCAACGCATCCAGGATGGCGCCCCGCAGTGGATGGTTCAGGGCGTTGCGCTTCTCGGGACGGTTCAACGTGATACGTCGCACCCCGTCGGCCGGTTCGTCGACCAGGATCACACCGTCGGCCACGTCTTCTCGCCTCCGCCCCGGTTTCCTGTCGCCTGGCGCCGTACCCCCACGCTCAGGCGAGGGTGATCGAACCGTCCAGGTAGACGTCCTGGATGGCGTTCAGGAGCTCGATGCCCTCGGCCATCGGCCGCTGGAAGGCCTTTCGCCCGCTGATCAGGCCCAGCCCACCGGCCCGCTTGTTGATGACCGCCGTACGGACCGCCTCGGCCAGGTCGCCGGCACCCGACGAAGCCCCACCACTGTTGATGAGGCCGATTCGACCCATGTAGCAGTTGGCGACCTGCCACCGGCAGAGGTCGATCGGATGGTCGGTGGTGAGCTCCTCGTAGACAAGTGGATGGGTCTTGCCGTAGCCGGGCAGGGCGTTGTAGCCACCGTTCGTGTCGGGGAGCTTCTGCTTGATGATGTCGGCCCCGATGGTGACGCCGAGGTGGTTTGCCTGACCGGTGAGGTCCGCCGAACCGTGGTGGTCGACGCCGTCCACCTTGAAGCCCGGGTTGCGCAGGTAGCACCACAGCACGGTGAACATGCCCAGCTCGTGGGCCTGGGCGAAGGCGTCGCTGACCTCCTGGATCTGGCGGGTGGACTCCTCGGAGCCGAAGTAGATGGTGGCGCCCACGCCGGCGGCTCCCAGGTCGTAGGCCTGGGCGACCGAGCCGAACATCACCTGGTCGAACCGGTTCGGGAGGGTCAACAGCTCGTTGTGGTTGACCTTGACGATGAACGGGATGCGGTGGGCGAAGCGTCGCGACACGGTGGCCAGCACCCCGAACGTGGACGCAACGGCGTTGCATCCGCCCTCCAGGGCCAGCTCCACGATGTTGACAGGGTCCAGGTACGCCGGGTTGGGAGCGAACGAGGCCGCCGCCGAATGCTCGATCCCCTGGTCCACCGGGAGGATCGACACGTGGCCGGTCCCGGCCAGGCGACCGTGGTCGAGCAGGGACTGCAGGTTTCGCAGCACCTGGGGCGGCCGGTCCGACTGTCCGAACACCTCGGCGACCGAGTCCGGGCCGGGCGTGGTCAGCTGGTCGGCGCTGATCGTCGTCGACACGTGGTCGAGCAGGTATGCGGCGTCGTCACCTAGCAGTGATGCGATGTCCACCTTCGGGGCTCCTGGTACGGCGGGCGGCTGCATGGCCGCGGTCTGAGTTCACCATAGGCGGCACGCATTCGAATCGCGCTGCCTGATACCCGGTCGGGAACGGGCCGACGGGCGTTGTTCAGGCCAGGGACCGGACCCGGTCGGCGACGTCTGCGAACCCGCCGTCGTGCCCCCTCACCCAGGTGAAGAGCTCCCTCGCACGGGGCGCGGCACCGGACCGTTCGTACAGGTCGGCGAGGGCGTAGGCCCGTCGCAGGTGGTGGTCCCGGGGGCGCGACGGGATCTTCCAACCCTTCTCGAGCAACTGGACGGCCTCCGCCAGGCGGCCCTGGTCGGCGATCGCTCCGGCCGCCACGAGGCGACCCTCCGTGACGAGCGGGGCGCTCGGGGAGGCATCGCGCAACTCGGCCCAGAGGACCTCGACGTCGTCCCAGCGCCGTTGGGCGCGGTAGCAGTCGGCCAGCACGGGGTGCTGTTCGGTGCTGCCGGTGAGTTCCCGGAAGGCCTCCAGTCGCTTCGCTCCCGCCCGCCAGTGGCCCATCCGGTAGTGCACCAGGCCCAGTAGCTCGAGTACCTCCGGGACTCCGATGGTCCGCTCCACGAGTTGGTTGAGGATCCGCCGTGCATCCTGGAAGCGCTCGTCGTCGAAGGCGCGGGCCGCCTCCTCCAGACGCCCGAATGCACGGCCGCCGGCCCGGTCGCCGAGAGTCCGACGGAACAGGACATCGGCGTCCGGCAGGCGAAACGGCGAATCGGGAAGCGAGATCCGCTCCAGCGCCCGCGGAGAGCGCTCCGCCCTGCGTCCCGCCTCACCGCGGCTGATCGCCTCGGCCGCCTCCGCCCGGAGACGGTCCGACCGCTCGGGTTCGGGACGGCGCGGACGGGTGCTCCGCTCGGCCGTCATCTCGGCCCGCTCGGGGCGATCCTCGTATTCCTCGCGCTTGAGGCGACCTGCTCCACGCCGCGCCACCCCACCCCATGTCGTGGGACCTGCGGCGTCGGGCCCCCGGCGTCGCCGATCCAGGTTGGGACGGTCGTCAGACCTGCCGCCAGACCTGCCATC
>DUAC01000093.1:47765-113790 GCA_012961035.1 Acidimicrobiia bacterium | reverse complement strand
GGGCCGTGACGGTGATGATGCGGGAGTTCGATCCGGTGGCGGGGCTGCAGATCGTGGAGTCGGAGGGCTGTACGCATGCGATCTTCGTGCCGGCCATCCTTCAGTTCTTCCTCATGGTCCCCAGTGACGGCATCGACCTCTCGTCCATGCGCTACATCGCCTACGGGGCCTCGCCCATCACCGAGGACGTGCTCGTGAAGTCGATGGAGCAGTTCGGCTGCAGCTTCTTCCAGGTGTACGGGATGACCGAGACGTGCGGCGCCGGCACCACCCTGCCGCCCGAGGACCACGGGGAGGGGGCTGACCCCGGCCTGCTTCGCTCGGCCGGTAAGCCGATCCGTGGCATGGACATGAAGATCGTGGATCCGGAGACCGGCGAGCCGGTGCCCGACGGCGAGGTCGGCGAGGTCTGGATGCGCCACGACGGGATCATGAAGGGCTACTGGAACATGCCCGAGGAGACGGCCAAGGCCATGCCCGGCGACGGTTGGCTGCGGTCCGGCGACATTGCCTACATGGTGGACGGCTACCTCTACATCCACGACCGCGTGAAGGACATGATCATCTCGGGCGGCGAGAACGTCTACCCGGCTGAGATCGAGAACGCCCTCATGTCCCATGACGGGATCGCCGACGTGGCGGTCATCGGCGTGCCGGATGAGAAGTGGGGCGAGGTGGGCAAGGCCCTGGTGGTGCCCGTGCCCGACTCCGGCGTCACGGCCGAGGACATCCTGGCCCACGCCCGGGAGCGCCTGGCCGGTTTCAAGATCCCCAGGTCGGTCGACTTCGTGGAGGCGATCCCGCGGAACCCGTCCGGCAAGATCCTCAAGCGCGAGCTCCGCGAGCCCTACTGGGAGGGCCAGGACCGCCGGGTCGGCTGACCGGACTGGACCACCAGTTCGATCCACCGGGTTGTGTCGGGGGCAGGGCCCGACCGGTGCGGCCTGTTCCGCCGGGATGGGCTGGCCCCGCTGCGATCAGCGAAGCGGGCCCTCACTAGGGTCGCCGTCCATGGAACTCTCACTCTCAGGCAAGGTCGCAATCGTCACCGGTGGATCACGTGGAATCGGGCGTGGCATCGCCACCGCCATGGCTGCCGCCGGGGCGAAGGTGATGATCACCAGCCGCAACGAGGAGACCTGCGCGGCCACCGTGGAGGAACTACGGGCCTCCACCGGCGGCGACCTCGCATACGTGGCCGGACACGTGGGAAAGACCGAGGACATGCAGCGGGTCCTGGACGCCACGTTGGAGGCCTTCGGCGCAATCGACGTGCTGGTCAACAACGCTGCCACCAACCCGTACGCCGGTCCGGTCATCGACATCGACATGCCCCGTTGGGAGAAGACCTTCGCCACCAACCTCACCACGCCACTGGTCTGGACCCAGGCCTGTTGGAACGCCTGGATGAAGGAACACGGCGGAGCGGTGATCAACGTCTCGTCGGTGGGGGCCTACGGGACCAACGCCATCCTGGGCGTCTACGACCTCACCAAGCGGGCACTCATCCACCTCACCGAGCAGCTGGCCGCCGAGATGGGTCCGAAGGTCCGGGTAAACGCAGTCTGTCCCGGCCTGATCCGTACGGACTTCGCCAGGGCCCTCTGGGAGGACGGCCGCGGTGACGCCATTGCCCAGAACCTTCCGATGAAGCGCCTGGGCGAGCCCGAGGACATCGCCAACACGGTCCTGTTCCTGGCCTCGGATGCGGCCAGTTGGCTGACCGGACACGCGGTGCTCGTCGATGGTGGCCAGCTCATCAACATCAGTTGAGGCGGTACGAGTTGAGGCGGTACGAGTTGAGCGCTGACAACAGGCCCGGGAGGGTTCGGTAGGTGGCCCTGGAGCTGGTGATGGTGGGTACGGGGAGTCCCCTGCCCGATGCCAGCCGTGCCGGGCCGTCGCAGCTCGTCGGCGTGGACGGTCGCTGGTTCCTGTTCGATGCGGGCCGGGGCTGCCTGATGCGCCTCGCCGCGGCGGGGGTGGGGCCGGCACAGATCGAGCGCCTGTTCCTCACGCACCTCCACAGTGACCACGTCACCGACGTGAACGACGTCATCACGACCCGGTGGATCACAGGCTTTCCGCCGTTGCCCCTTCTGGTGGTGGGGCCGGCGGGTACGCAGCGCTTCGTGGACGACATGCTCCGGATGCTGGGGTCCGACATCGGCTGGCGGGTGGCCCACCACGAAGACCTGGTCACGGGCCCGGAGGTTCCCGTCACCGAGACGACCGATGTCGAGGGCGAGGTCGTGCTGGATGACGGCGTGCGGATCATCACCACCCCCACGGACCACAGGCCGGTGCATCCGACGGTGGCCTACCGGGTGGAGGCCGACGGGTGTTCGGTGGTGCTGGCAGGCGACACGGTGCCGTGTGCGGGACTGGACCTGCTGTGCGCCGGGGCTGACGTATACGTGCAGACCGTGGTGCGCGACGACCTGATCCGGAACAGTCCTCTGAAGCGACTCCAGGACGTCCTCGACTACCACTCGTCGGTGGCCGATGCGGCCCGGACCGCCACCAGGGCCGGCGTCGGAACCCTCGTCCTGAACCACTGCGTGCCGGCCCCGGGACCAGATCCCGACGGGCCCAACGGTCGCAACGCCTGGTTGGCGATGGCCGCCGAGCACTTCGACGGAGAGATCCTGCTGCCCGACGACCTGGATCGGATCAGCGTCGGGACCTGATGCCCGGGCGTCCGGGACGGTGGTCGATCCCCGTCCGCCGACTCAGCCCTCGCTCAGAACTCGAGTTGGGCGGCGACCGCCTGGGCGGCGTCGATGAACTCCTCGACCATGTCGATGACAACCTGTCCGGCACCCTTCGAGCGGTTCATGTCGCCGACGATCTGTCCCACGAAGTAGGTGGCGAGGTCCTCGGCGCCGGAACCCTCGTGGTGGGCGGCACGGTTGATGCGGTCCAGCGCCGAACTGGTGAAGAGGTTCTGGAGCGGCATACCGAGCGGATCGGGGGTATCGGAGCGGTCCCATTCGTCGGTCCAGGCGCTGCGGAGCATCCGTGCCGGCTTTCCGGTGATCGACCGGGAACGCAGCGTGTCCGTCGAGGTGGCGGTCAGCATCTTCGCCTTCACGACCGGATGGGTCTCAGCCTCATTGGTGGTGAGCCACACCGAGCCGCACCACACGCCAGCGGCACCCAGGGCCATGGCAGCGGCCATCTGGCGCCCCCGGCCTATTCCGCCTGCTCCCAGGACCGGGACCGGGTGGACGGCATCGACCACCTCGGGTAGCAGGACCATGGAGCCGATCTGACCTGTGTGGCCACCGCCCTCCGTGCCCTGGGCGATGATTATGTCGACACCTGCGGCCACGTTGCGCTCGGCGTGGACCGTGGTACCGGCGAGGGCTGCGACCTTCACACCGGCCTCCCTGCACCGTTGGATCATCTCGGCCGGAGGCGGCCCGAGTGCGTTGACCAGAAGCGATGGACTGTGTGCCAGGGCGATGTCCATCTGGTGGCTGGCCCGGTTGGCTGAGAACGGCGCATCACCGGTTCGGTCTGCCCACCCGCTGGCGTCGGGGTTCTCCGGTACCCCGTAACGCTCCAGGAGTTCGTCCAGGAAGTCCTGATGGATGCCGGGAACCGCCGCCAGCAGGTCGGCCACCTGCAGGCCGCCCTCCTCGGATCCTGAATACCGGGCGGGGACGATCAGGTCGACGCCGTACGGCCGGTCTCCGATCTCGTCCTCGATCCACGCCAGGTCCGTCTCGAGCGCCTCGTTGCTGTGGGCGACCGCGCCGAGCACCCCCATGCCCCCCGCCTTGGAGACTGCGGCGATGACGTCGCGGCAGTGGCTGAAGGCCACGATCGGGAACTCGATGTCGAACATCTCGGTGATCGGCGTCTTCATGGGTTGGTCCTGTTCATCGCGTGGGTCGGGTCCATGGGTTGGTCGTGTTCAGACGGATACGAGGCCGTCGGGGTCCAGCTCGACTTCTCGGCCCACGAACTCCTCGACGACCATTGCGTCAAGCGTGGCAGGGTCGGTGGTGCCACCCCACACCCGAGAACCCGAGGTCGTGAGCATTGAAACCAGGGCGCGCGTGGGGCTGCCCTCGCGGTCATGCGAGACGGAGTACCCGTCAATGGTGGCTCGACCTGCGAAGTCCGGATCCGGGGTCCGGCTGGGGGTGGCTGCGAGGTCCACCTCGGCGGTCGCCGTCCTGTAGCCGGCGGCCGGTGGCTCTGTGCCGTAGAGGCCGAAGGCGTGCTTGCCCAGGTAGCCGCCGTTGCCGTAGACGAGCCCCGTGCCCGGCTTCTCCCTGAGCCTCCCCACCATGGCTGCCAGGGACTGGCCGACGGAGTTGCTGTGGGGGGCGCCGGCGAAGGTGAGGCCCCCGGTGACGGTGAGGGGCCGGTCCGATGGGCCGTCCAGGTCCAGGCCCAGCTCCAGGGCACAGACCTGCACGGAGGCGGGGAAGCAGGCGTAGATGTCCAGGTGGTCGACCTCGTCCAGGTCGGTCCCGGCCAGTTCGAACGCCAGGCTCCCGGCGGCACGGGCGGCGGGCGACCGGTGGAGGTCGTGGCGGGCTCCCGGCGATGCTTCGTCGTCCGCCTTCGTCCCGACCAGGGGGAACACCCAGCGGTCCCGGGGTACGCCCAGGGCCGCAGCCCTGGCGGCCGAGACGATCAGCACGGCGGAGGCCTGGTCGACGTTGTTGTTGGCCATCATCGCCTTCGTGTACGGCGCTGCGACCATCCGGTTGTCCCGGGACGGCGTGGTGATCTCCGTGGCGGTCATGGGTGTCCGGACAGCGGCGTGTGGGTTCTCCACGGCCACGGTATTGAACCCGGCCCAGAGGGCGCCGATCCGGTTCCGGTGCTCGGCTACGGACTCGCCCCGGGAGTGTCGTATGGCGGTCTCGAACAGCGGGTAGACCACGCCGGGTTCCACCACGCCACGCCCCATCTCGTGTTCGGTGGCCATGTCGAGGGCGCCCTCGTAGCGCTCGGCGGGGTCCAGGTCCGCGTCGGCGTCGCGTCTCACCTCCACGCCCAGACGCCGTGCCCTTCGCCGGGACCGGAACGCCTCGCCGCCGACCATGGCGGCGGCCTCCAGGTGACCGGCGGCGATGCTCGACGCCAGGCGGTCCAGCAGGCGTTGCGGGGACGTGCCCGAGAGGCCGGTCAGGAGCGTTGCGGCGGCGTCGGCCCCGACGGCCGTCGCCACCTGTCGGCCCGGGTCCCGGTATCGCCACATGCCACCGACCGCAGCCACGAGGTCCAGCCCGGCGAGGGCGGCCGGCGCTCCGGCGTCGATGGCGGCGCTGCGCAGCGCATCGGTCATGAGCTCCACGGGTGTCCGGGCGACCTCCGGGTCGCCCACCCGGTCGGTTACCTGGGCTACGCCGATGATCACCGGGGTGCTGGGGTCGAGGGTCACCGGGCCATCATCGCCCCCGCGGTGGCGACCGACCGAACCGGGTCGCCTATCGTCGCACCGCGGAGCCCCGGATCGTCTGGTTTCGTGGCTTCGGGTGGAGCGTGCCACCCGAGGGCGGTGTCGGCTGGTGGAGCTGGGTTGTAGGGAGACGGTAGTGAACGACCGGGAGATGCTGATGGGCGACTGGGGACGGGATACCACTACGGACGAGGTGCTGGCAGGGGTCGACCTGTCAGGTCGCCGGATGCTGGTCACCGGAGCCTCCGGTGGGCTGGGCGAGGAGACGGCGCGTGCGCTGGCTGCTGCCGGTGCGTCCGTGGTCATGGCAGCCAGGAGTCCGGAGAAGACCGGGGCGGCCGCGTCACGGATCAGGGACAGGCATCCCGATGCCGACCTGGAGGTCCGTGACCTGGACCTGGCCTCGCTGGCCTCGGTGAGGGCCTTCGCCGAGGGGTTCCTGGGAGACCACCGTGACCTCCATGTGCTCGTCAACAACGCCGGGATCATGTGCACCCCACTGGGCACCACGGCCGACGGCTTCGAGCAGCAGTTCGGCGTCAACCACCTCGGCCACTTCCTGCTCACCGGCCTCCTCCTGCCGGCACTCAGCGCGGCTGCGCCGTCGAGGGTCGTGTGCCTCTCGTCGGGAGCCCACGGGATCTGCGGTATCGACCTGGACGACCTCATGTTCGAGCGCCGCGACTACGAGGGCTGGGCCGCATACGGCCAGTCCAAGTCGGCCAACGCCCTGTTCGCCCGCGAGTTGGACCGCAGGGTCGGCGGGCGTGGCGTGCGGGCCCTCGCCGTCCACCCGGGCGTGATCATGACCGGGTTGAGCAGGCACCTTGACGAGGCGGCCTACGAACGGCTCAAGGAACGCCGCAGGGCCCAGATATCGGCAGCGGTGGACACCTCCGGGATGACGCCGAAATCGGTGGAGGCCGGGGCGGCCACCAGCGTGTGGGCGGCTACTGCTCCCGAGTTGGACTCACACGGTGGCGCCTATCTGGGCGACTGCCAACTGGGGGTGCCCGAGGGCGAGCCGGGTAGCGGCCCGGGTGGTCGTGGGATCTCACCGTGGATCCTGGATGATGGGATGGCCGCTGACCTGTGGGCCGCCAGCGAGGACCTGGTCGGGTTCCCCTGGGGGGCCTGAAGCCGGCACACGGGGCCGGATGCCTGCATCTGAGGGCCTGAAGCCGGCATCTCGGTCGTCGCCAGGATGCCGTGTCGGCGACCTTGCCTAGACTCGGGCCGTGGCATACGAGACGCCGGAATTCCATCCGGCCTTCGAGGAATACTGCGAGACGATCTTCGAACTTGACGAGGACGATCTCGACGTCATCCAGGCCCGGATCGCGGATCGGCTCGAGGTGAGCCGGCCGGCGGTGTCAGAAATGGTCAAGCGCCTCGAGAAGGAGGGCCTGGTCACCAGTGACGACCACGTGATCCTCCTCACCGATGATGGGCGGACCCTGGCCACCTCGGTGGTGCGTCGACACCGCTTGGCCGAGCGGTTCCTGACGGACGTCCTGGGCCTCTCGTGGACCGAGGCGCACCATGAGGCCGGCAGGTGGGAGCATGTGATCTCACCGGCGGTGGAGGTGGCGCTGGACCGCCTGCTGGGCCAGCCGACGACCTGCCCTCACGGAAACCCGATTCCCGGGAGTTCCTACAGCGAGCCGGACACCCGTCACCTGAGCGATGTCAGGGTGGGCGAGTCGTTCACGGTGAGTCGGATTCCGGAGGAGTTGGAGTTCACCGACGGCCTGCTGGAATTCCTCGAGAAGTCGAGCCTGATGCCCGGCGAGACCGGTTCGGTGACAGCAGCAGCCGATGGCACGGTCACGATCCAGATAGGCGGTCATTCCGTGGCCGTCGATCCATTCGCAGCTGATCGGATCCTCGTCACCACCCGCTGATCCCCGGACGACCCACCGGATCCACGTCGCTCGATGGTCGGCGGAGCGATGTCGGTGTGGATCGTGGGTGGTCGGTCGGTTTCAGCGAAGGTGCTCGCTCTGGCGCACCACCAGAAGCCATGTCAGCACCGCGCTGATGCACAACAGGACCATTGCCAGGATCGCCATCTCCGGCAGGAACAGTGCTTCGTACGTGTTCCAGATCTGGGTGCTGAGGGTCCGGAACCCGATGGGCGAGGCCAGGAGGGTGGCGGGCAGTTCCTTCATGGTGGAGAGCATGACGAGGCCCGCTCCGGCAGCCAGACCCGGGGCCATGAGGGGCAGGTCCACCGTGGCCAGGCGTCGTAGGCGGCCTGCGCCGAGCAGGCGGGCGGCGTCGTCCATGCGTCGCGGGACCGTTCCGACGGCCACCTGGGCGGTCCGCATCGCCTGGGCCCCGAAGTGGACCACGTAGGCGAAGACCAGCACCGGCATCGAGCCGATCAGGAACTCGAACGGCGAGGCGTGCATGGTCCAGAAGATCATCGAGAGCGCCACCACGAGGCCCGGGATGGCGAAGCCGGCCACCACGACGGCGTTCACCACCTCGCCCAGTCGGCTTCGGTGGCGGGTCACCAGGTAGGCGACGGGAAGCACTACGACCGTGGCGACCAGGGCGGTCAGCACGCTGATCCAGACGGTGTTCCAGGTCGGACCCAGCACGTCGTGCCAGTCGAGTCGCAGGGGCATCCCGCCCTGGCGGGCACGCAGGAAGCCGAACAGGCCCCAGTCGGCCAGCGACACCGCCGGGGCCACAAGGGCCAGCCCGACCACCGAGCTGGTGGCGGCCAGTGCCGGAGTGGTCCATCGACCCAACGGAACCGTCAGGGAGCGCCGATCTCCCACGGTGTCCAGCCCTGCTCCCCGTCGTCGACCGGAGCGCGACACGGTGCGTTCCGCTGCGACCACCAGGAGGGCCAGGACCAGGAGCAGCAGGGCCATGGTGAACGACCGGTCACGGTCGAACAGTCGGGTCCTGAAGATCGTCTGGGTGAGCGTCTCGAAGCGCATCAGGTGGACGGCGCCGAAGTCCGAGACCGTGTAGAGGAACACGAGGAGTGACCCGGCGGCGATCGACGACCAGATCTGGGGCAGCACCACGCGGGCGAACACGCGTCGGGGTCCGTCGCCCAGTAGCCGGGCGTTCTCCTCGAACGCGCCGGGTAGGGCAGTCAGGCGGGCGGCTACGGGGAGGTACACGTAGGGATACGTGAAGAGCGTCAGGACCAGCCAGGATCCGGTCAGGCCGTGGAGGCGGGTGGTCAGGTCGACGCCGAGGTAGCCGATCAGGTCATGGACGATTCCGCCCGGGGCCAGGCCGGAGATGAAGGCCGCGGCTCCAACGAAGCTCGGGTATACGAGCGGGAGGGGTACGACGATTCGCCAGAGGCGGCGCATCGGAATGTCGGTTCGGGTGGTGAGCCATGCGAGGCCGGTGCCCAGTACCGCTGTGGAGGCCGAGACGAGGGCCGCCAACTGGATGGTGCGCCAGAGGGGTTCGAGGGTTCCACGTGATGCCAGCAGGGCAAGCGGTGATGCGGAACCGCCCATGACCCGCCAGACCACGTAGCCGCCGGGCAGGGCGAAGAGGGCTGCGGTGACGACGGCCGCGGCGGTGAGGGTTCTCGGGGGTCGTCGAACACCCGCCCGGTGCCCGACTACCCCTGTACGTGGCGCATCGGTGGCGTTCGCCGTCATGACGCGATGGGGCCAGAGCCGGATCCGTCGTCGATCAGCCACTGTGGCTCCTTGGGCTACTGGTCGAGTACGCCGCTGGCCTCGATGATCTCCATGGTCCGCCTGAACTCAGCGGCGAGGTCGTCGATGTCCACTGCGCCCACCCGGTCGGTCGGAGCCGGTGGGAGGACGTCCGCCGATTCCACGCCGAGCGCCAACGGGTACTCGTAGACCTTGTCCGTGAGGTAGGTCTGCTGCTCGTCGCTGAGGAGGTGGGCCAGGAGCTTGTTGGCGGCGTCCTTCTCTTCGCTGGAATCGATCACCGCAGCAGTGGCGATGATCATGAGGCCACCGTCGTCGCCGTGGGCGAAGCCGTGGTTGGCCGAGCGCTGGGCGTCACCGTTGGCGGCCACCTTCTGGAAGTTGTAGTAGTGGTTCACGAGGCCGAACTGGATCTCGTTGCGGCCGACGGCCTCCACGATGGCACCGTTCTTCGGGTAGAAGCGGGAACCGTTGGCGACCATGTCATCCAACCAGGCGATTGCCACGTCGTCGCCGTTGCGCAGGCGGAACAGGGTGAACCAGTCCTGGAACGAGGAGTTGGATCCCGGCACGGCCACCCGGCCCTGGTACTCGGGGCCGGTCAGGTCGAACACCGAATCGGGCAGGTCGGCTGCGTCCACCTCGTCGATGTTGTAGACGAGTACCCGGCCCCGGCCTGCGAAGCCGACCCATGTGCCATCGGGGGAGTGGTCGCCGTCGGCCACACGGTCCAGGATGTCGTCGTCGATCCCGGCGAGCATGCCGAGGTCGTCAAGGAAGCCGGCGGGGCCGGGGCTGCGCGATAGGAACACGTCGGCGGGCGACTTGTCGCCTTCCTCGGCCAGCAGCAGGGCCAGGTCGTTGGACGAGCCGTATCTCACGTCCAGGACGATCCCGGTGTCAGCGGTGAATGCCTCCAGGATCGGGCCGATGAGCTTCTCGCTGCGGCCGGAGTAGACGGTCAGCGACTCGGGGTCGCCTCCGCCACAGGCTGTGGTCGAAGCGCTCAGGCCGAGGACCAGGAGGATGGTCGTTGCCATCGCAGCCAGTCGCCGACCCTGTCGCCGGTGTGGTCGCCGAGGGGTGGTTTCGTGCATTGGAAGGGGTCCGCCGTTTGGTCAGGTTCGGTCAAGCCGTGTAAAGGTGCCCTAATAGGGCGTCAAGGGAACCTAACAAATGCGATTCAGGGTTCAAACCCCGAGGGCCACCGCACCGGGGCCGACATATGCCACACCCACCCGATCGCCGCGCTGGTGGGTCAGGTCGGCACCTGTCCTGACACGGATGGAGGTGTCGTCATCCAGGCGGACCTGCACCATCGCATCGTGGCCGTAGTACTCGACCAGCTCCACCACGCCGTCGTCGCCATCCTCGACCCTGATGTCCTCGGGGCGCAGGAGTAGCTCGGCCGGCCCGTCCACCTCTCCGACCACCGGAACGTCACCGACCACCGTGCGACAGGTTCCCACCGCCGAGGCCACCGGGATGAGGTTGGCGTCGCCGACGAAGGTTGCGACCCAGCGGTCGACCGGATGGCGGTAGAGCTCGTCGGGCGTCCCGACCTGGGCCAGGCGACCGTCGTTCAGCACCGCCACCCGGTCGCCCAGGACGAAGGCCTCCTCCTGGTCGTGGGTGACGAAGACGGTGGTCACCCCCAGCTCCAGGAGGAGGTGGTGGATCTCGCTCCTGACCTGGACGCGTAGCGAGGTGTCGAGGCTGGAGAAGGGTTCATCCAGGAGCAGGACCCCGGGTCTGGGAGCCAGCGCACGGGCCAGCGCCACGCGTTGCTGCTGGCCACCCGAGAGCGAGCCGGGCATGCGGTCGACCATGCCGGCCAGCCCGACCAGCTCCAGGGTGTCGGCCACCCGCGAGGAGCGGCGTTCGGCCCTGGGCAGGCCGTAGGCCACGTTCTGTCCCACGTCCAGGTGCGGGAACAGGGCACCGTCCTGGAAGACCATCCCGATACGACGCTTCTCGGGTGGTACGAAGGTCGTGTCGTCACCCAGCACCCGGTCGCCCAGTCGCACCGTGCCGGCCTGCTGACGTTCGAGGCCGGCGATGGTTCGCAGCAGCGTGGTCTTGCCGCACCCGCTGGGGCCGAGCAGGGCGACGATCTCTCCGGCGGCCACCTCCAGGGACACCTGGGTGAGGACGGACGGGCCGTCGTAGGCGACGGACAGGTTCGACACCTCGAGCCCCTCGGCCGTCGCCCGGGGCACCTGGATACGCCTGTTCAGCATGCCTAACAGGATATGGGTGGCAGCCGAACTCCCCAAGGTGGGCGTGTGGGCATCGGGGGCCGGCATGTCTGGCGGTCGGCCTGCCGGCGGCTGGCTACGGTGCGATGGTGACTGAGGTGTACATCGGCTGGTGGGGGTTGGCGGCGTCGCTGGTGCCGGTGCTCGTGGTCGCCGGCATCTCCATGGTCCGCCGGCTCGGGTTGGAGCGCGACCTCGTGGTGGCCACGGCGCGCGCCATAGCCCAGCTGCTCCTCGCCGGGTGGGCCCTGACGCTGCTGCTGGACGAGGGGACCTCGATCCTCTGGGCCTGGGCCTGGGTGGTGGCCATGGTGCCGGTGGCCGGCGACGCCGCCCGTCGCCGCGAACCCCGACTGCGGGGCCTCGGCCTCCTCACGGTAGGGGGCACCCTGCTGGGCCTCGCCATCTCGCTGACCACCGTGTTCGCCCTCGGAATCCTCCCTCTGGAGGCACGGGTCCTGGTGCCCGTCTCCGGGATGGTGGTCGGCAACTCGCTGAAGGTCGTGGTGGTGGCCGCCACCCGTCTCGTGGACGGCGTCCGGGACCGGGCCGGCGAGGTGGAGGCGATGCTGGCCCTCGGCTTCACGCCGGACCGTGCGGTGCGCGACGTGACATCCGATGCACTGCGGTTGGCGCTACGGCCCCAGATCGAGATCACCCGGACCGCCGGCATGGTGTTCCTACCCGGGGCCCTGACAGGCCTCATCCTGGCCGGGGTGGATCCCCTCCAGGCGGCGCTGATCCAGGTGGCGATCCTGTTCCTGATCCTCGGGACGGCGGCGGTGACCGCCCTCGTGGTCGTGCTGCTGGGCGTACGGACGTTCATCAGCGACGACCAGCGGCTGGTGCCACCGGTCGGCTGAGGCCCCCGCTCAGCCCCCGGGCAGGCGTCTCCAGCCGTCGTCAGCGGGACCGACCGTGGCGAGGAGCTCCAGCACGGTCGTGACCGGTAGGCCGATGACGTTGTCCCTGCCGCCCAGCAGCTCCACCACGAAGTCCGCTCCGCCTCCCTGGAGCCCGTAGCCACCGGCCTTGTCCAGGGGCTCCCCCGTGGCCACGTAGGAGGCCACCTCCTCGTCGGAGAGCTCCCGCCACGCCACCTCGGTACACACCGTCGTGGATGCCCGGCCCAACGGTCCGGCCACGGCAACGCCGGTCAGTACCTGGTGGGAGCGGCCCGAGAGGAGCCTCAGCATGGCCGTGGCCTTCTCCGGGGTTCCCGGCTTGCCCAGTGCCTCGCCGTCCACGACGACGACCGTGTCGGCTGCGACCACCCATTCCCCCTCGCCGGCTACGGCGTCCCGCTTGGCACACGCCAGCCGTTCCACCATCGACGCCACGTCCTCGTCGTGCAGACGGGTCTCGTCGACGTCGGGTGAACGCACCTCGGGGTCCAGCCCTACCTGACGGAGCAGGTCCAGGCGACGCGGCGACGCCGAGGCCAGGATCAGGTGGTCGGGGAGCATTCGGGAGACAGCTGGGCCGTCGGGGTCAGCCCCCGGAGACCAGGACCTCTGAATCGGCAGCGGGCGGCGTGGCATCCATGGGATCGTCCAGCCAGCCCTCCGGAAGGACCACGGGCCTCGGGCCACTGCGGTGGCTGCGGGGGATGCGCAGCGACTCGGGATCCAACGTCATGTCCGGATCCACCTCCTCCAGCAGGCGTGCCAGGAGGCCGTCCAGGTGGTCCACGTCGGTGATCGTCTGGAGGTCCCGACGCGAGGCCGGGCCGGTTGCGTAGCCCTTCATGTACCAGGCGGTGTGCTTCCGGAAGTCCTTTATGCCGTGCGGACCGGCCCAGTCCACCAGCAGACGGGCATGGCGGGACATGGCAGCGGTGACCTCACGGAGCCTCGGGGGATCCCCCGGCTCCGCTCCGCCGACCGAGGGTTCGTTGCCGAAGACCGCTGCCAGGTCGCCGAACAGCCAGGGTCGGCCCAGGCAGCCGCGCCCGACCACCACACCGTCGCAACCGGTGGTCCGCATGAGGCGCAGGGCATCCCACGGCTCCCAGACGTCGCCGTTGCCGAACACCGGGATGCCGGTCACCGCAGCCTTCAGGTCGGCCACGGCGGACCAGTCGGCCTCGCCGGAGTACAGCTGCTCGGCGGTCCGGGCGTGGAGTGAGACGGCGGCGGCACCCACCGCTTCGGCTATCCGGCCCGCCTCCAGGAAGGTGAGGTGGTCGTCGTCGGTGCCCTTTCGGAACTTGACGGTGACCGGTACGTCGCCGGAGGAATCCACGGCGGCACGCACGATGTCCTCGAACAGCCGTGGCTTCAGCGGGATGGCCGCACCTCCACCCCTGCGCGTCACCTTGGGCATCGGGCAACCGAAGTTCATGTCGATGTGGTCGACCCGTCCCTCACCGACCAGCAGGTCGACGGCCCGGCGGATGCTCTCCGGTTCGGTTCCGTAGAGCTGGATGCTGCGGGGTGACTCGTCGGGATCGAAGTGGGCCAGGCGCGTCGTCTTGAGGTGGCCGTCCACCAGGCCACGGGCTGTCACCATCTCGCTGACGTAGAGGCCTGCCCCGAACTCACGGCAGAGGGAGCGGAAGGGCGCGTTGGTGACGCCGGCCATCGGGGCCAGGACCACAGGGGGCCACACCTCCAGTGGGCCGATACGGGGTGCGTCGAACTCTCCGGGGGCGGCCGGCGGTACGTGTCGGTTCAACTCGCTGCGCAACCCCATGGACGCAAGGCTACGGGCGCAGCGCAGCGGGGCCGGTCGGTGCTCAGCGCGCCAGCCGGAAGCCCTGGTTGCCGGCTGAGCTGTCCGGGGGATTGGACGTCCTGGCGGCCACCCGGTAGCGGTGGCAGTAACTGTCATGGCAGAGGTGGGAGCCGCCCTTGACCACCCGGCCCACCCCCAGCGGCGTCCCGACCGGATCCGTGCGGGGTGCTGCGTCGGGGTCTCCGTGGTCGGTGCCGAACCAGTCGGACGTCCACTCCCAAACGTTGCCGGAGCAGTTGTACAGGCCGTAGCCGTTGGGTGCGAAGGCATCCACCGGGCAGGTCCCGGCCCAGCCGTCCTCGGCGGAATCCTCGGTGGGGAAGGTCCCGGTGAAGATGTTGAACCGGTGGTCGTCCGGGCCGTCGGGTCGGTTCTCGTCTCCCCACGGCAGCCGCTTCCCGTCCAGGCCTCCCCTGGCCGCGTACTCCCACTCCGCCTCGGTGGGTAGGCGACCCCCGGCCCAGGTGGCGAACGCCGCAGCGTCGATGTATGACGTGTGGACCACCGGATGGTCGAGCCGGTCGTCGATGTCGCTGTCGGGACCCTCGGGGTGGCGCCAGTCGGCGCCGAATACCTGCCGCCACCACTCGGCACCCACCACGCCCCTGGTGGCCTCGAAGTCATCGGGCAGGTGCCCGGCGAAGACGAACGACCAGCCCTCGCGTTCTGCGGTGGTGACGTGTCCTGTGGCGTCGGTGAACGCGGCGAAATCGGCGGTCGTGACCGCCGTGGCCGAGATGGCGAAGGGGGAGAGGACGACCGGCCGTACCGGTCCCTCGCCGTCCGACGGGTACCCGCCCTCGTCGGTTCCCATGAGGAACCTGCCGCCGGGCAGCTCGACCATCCGGGCCAGCGGGTCGCTGTTCACGAAGCCGTCATCCGGGCCGGGGGACCGGGGTCATGTAGCGGTCGCTGGTGTGCATTCAACTGTCATCGGGTGGCCAGGCCGGCCATGAACCGCCTCACGGCTGCAGCACACTCAGCGGGGGCCTTCACGTGGACCATGTGGCCCATGCCCGCCACGACCACCGACTCGCGAACGTCCAGGTCCCGCTGGAAGAGCGCCGCCGATGCAGCGAAGCGGGTGTCGCGTTCGCCCAGCAGCACCAGGACCGGGACCTGTACCTCCGCCAGGTGGTCGATGACGTGGGAGTCGTGGTGCATCGATATCTCCTCGGCGCCGGCCGCCAGGTCCATCCCGGCTGCTGAGGCCCGCACCGATTCGTTCCACTGCTCGCGGGCCTCCACCTTCCGGAAGCCCGGACCGGTGGCCACGAGCACCAGGCCGGCCACGTCCTCCGGATGGTCTACGGCATGGGCCAGGGACAGGAAGCCACCCAGGCTGTGGCCCATCAGGACCGCCGGACGACCAGCCAGGTCCAGCACTGCGGCCAGGTCCCCGAGGGCATGGGCGCGGGTGTAGTCGCCGGGCGGCGGTGCGGCGCTGGCACCGTGGCCCCTCAGGTCCCAGGTGGTGACCGCGTGGTCGACGCAGAGGTCGTCCGCCATCGGCGTCCAGACGCTCCGGTCGTTGGCCCATCCCGTGGTGGCCACGATCGGCGGGCCGCTGCGTACGTCCGGTCCACGGGTCTCGGCGGCGATGTCCACGCCGTCGGTGCCGGCCAGCGTTGTCGTGGCGCCCATCGGCGTGCTCATCGGAGCCCCCTGAAGAACTCCCGTATGTCGGCCACGATGGCCTCCGGGCGTTCCATGGTGGCGAAGTGCCCGCCCCGGTCGTGTTCACGCCAGAACGTCACGTTGTGGGTGGCCTCCACCCAGCGGCGGCGGGACATGAAGAGCTCGGCAGGGAATGCGGACACCCCCAGCGGCACCTCGGCGTTCTCGGCCAGCCCCTCTCCGCGTGCCATGGCCTTCATGGTCTCGAAGTACATGCGGGTCGAGGAGTTGATCGTGCCGGTGAACCAGTAGGTGCTGACGTTGGCCAGGACCTGGTCGCGGTCCACGACGTCCAGTGGGTCGCCGTCGTGGTCGACCCAGCCGTGGAACTTCTCGCCGATCCACGACAGGAGTCCGGCCGGGGAGTCGTTCAGGGCCGTCCCGAGGGTCTGTGGGCGCGTCTCCTGGATGCGGAAGTAGCCGTTGTCCTCGGCCATGTACCAGGCACCCCTGTCCATGAGCCTCTGCTCTGTCCCGGTGACGTCGTCGAAGTCGTCATCGCGTCCCGGGGGGCCTCCGGCGAACATGTTGACGTGGCAGCCGACCACCGAGTCGGGAGCCGCTGCCGCCACCTGCCGGGAGATCATGGACCCCCAGTCCCCGCCCTGCACGCCGTAGCGCTCGTAGCCCAACGTGGCGGCCAGCTCGACGAACGCCATGGCCGTGCGACCCACGCCCCAGCCGGGCTGGGTGGTCGGACCGGACCAGCCGAAGCCGGGCAGCGACGGGGCGATGACGTGGAAGGCATCAGCCGGGTCGCCGCCGTGGGCAGCCGGGTCCGTGAGCGGTCCGATCACCTTCAGGAACTCCACCACGGAGCCGGGCCAACCGTGGCTTATGAGCAGCGGTAGGGCATCGGCCTGGGGGGACCGTTGGTGGATGGCGTGGATGCGCTGGCCGTCGATGGTGGTCACCACCTGGTCCAGGCTGTTCAGCCGGGCCTCGGCCGTCCGCCAGTCGAAGCCGTCCGCCCAGTAGGCGGCCAGGTCCTGCAACCAGGCCAGGTCGCAGCCGTAGTCCCAACCTGAGCCGGGGATCTGGTCGGGCCACCGGGTGTCGGCGAGACGCCGTCGCAGGTCGGCGACCTGTGCGTCCGACACAGAGATCTTGAACGGCTCGACGTGCTGGGCCTGGGCCACGGTTGCTCCTGGGTTCGGGGTCTCCGGTGGGTACGCGGCCCGACCGTACCCGTGGCACCTGCAGGACCCAGAAGCCGGACTGCCGGGTCGCAGGCAGATAGGCCGTCGGGAAGCCGGACCGTCCGGCGAAGAGTGGCCACGGTCCCCGGACTACGTTCACTCCATGGATCTCGATGGCGCGCGGGTACTGGTAACGGGTGGCTCACGGGGGATCGGTGCGGCCCTGGCCCGGGCATACGCGGCGGCGGGTGCCGAGGTGGTGGTCGCTGCCAGGTCCGAGGGCGACCTCCGGGCGGTCGCTGAGGAGGTGGGCGGCCACGCCGTGGTGGTCGACCTCTCAGACCCGGCAGCCGTAGAGGGCCTCGTGCCGGGCGTGGAGGCCGAGATCGGTCCGATCGACGTGCTGGTCAACAACGCAGGCGTCGAGACCGTGGACATGGCGGCCGTCATCGATCCGGTCGACGTCCGGACCGCCACGCGGGTGAACCTGGAGGCGCCCATGGTCCTGACCCGCTACGCCCTGCCCGGCATGCTGGAGCGCGGCCGTGGCCACATCGTCTACCTGTCGTCGATCGCCGGTTCCTCCGGCTTCCCCTCGATGGCCACCTACTGCGCCACCAAGGCGGGGATCAACGGCTTCGTGGCAGCCCTGCGCATGGAGCTGAAGGGCACGTCGATCCGGACCACGCTCGTGGCGCCCGGGCCGGTGGACACCCGCATGTGGGACGCCATCGAGAACTCCTCCTCGGCCAGCACCCAGCGCGTGATCGACAGGCTGAACCTGTTGCGGCTGACACCGAAGGCCGATCCCGACCGTCTGGCCCGCAGGGTGGTCCGGGCCACCTCACGGCGTACGCGCCACGTGCGGACGCCACGCCGCCTGTCGGTCAACTTCATGTTGGGCGAGGCGCCCCAGCGGATGACCGAGGGGCTGCTGCTGGGCGTACGCCTGGACCCGACCGATACCCGGCCCGACGGCGCCTGACGGCTCAGACGTGCTCGGCCAGCTCGCGTAGGCGGCCCAGTACAGCTGCCGGCTCGCCGCCGACCGGCGTCACGTTCAGCGAGGTCACCCCGGCCTCGGAGTAGGCGGCCAGCCGGTCCACCACGTAGGCCTCGTCACCGCAGAGCGTCGTGTTCTGGATGAGCTCGTCCGGCAGCAGCCCGGCTGCCTCCTCCTTGCGGCCGTCCAGGTATGCGTCCTGCACGGCGATTGCCTCGTCGGCGAAGCCGTAGTCCCGACAGACGTCGTTGTAGAAGTTCTTCCCCCGGGCGCCCATGCCCCCGATGTAGAGGGCGGCCATCGGCCTGGCGTAGTCGCGGTACTGCGCTGCGTCGTCGCCGATCGCCACGAGGCCACCGGCCACCACGTCGAACCCGTCGAGGCTGTCATCCCGTCTGGCCTTGCCGGCCCTGACGGCATCACCCCACACCTGGTCCATCCGCTCCGGGTAGACGAGGAACGGAAGCCAGCCCTCGCAGGTGGCGGCCGTCTCCTCCACGCTCTTCTGGCCGAGGGCGGCGATGTAGATCGGAATGTTCGACCGCTTCAGGTGGTTGATGATCTTCAGGGGCTTGCCCAGCCCGGTTCCCTGGTCCGCTGGCAGGGGCAGCGTGAAGACCCTGCCCTCGTGCTCGAGGCGCTCACGGCGCCAGGCGGACCGGCAGATCTGGATTATCTCCTTCATGCGCGTCAGCGGTCGGTCGTACGGCACGCCGTGGAAGCCCTCGATCACCTGTGGCCCGGAGGCACCCAGGCCCAGGGTGAACCGGCCACCGGACAGGGCATCCAGCCCGGCCGCTGTCTGGGCCAGCAGGGCGGGGGTGCGGGAGTAGGTGTTCAGGATGCCGCTGGCCAGCTCCACCGTGGAGGTGCTGGCCGCCAGGTAGCCCAGCAGGCTGACGGCGTCGAAGCCGTATGCCTCGGGGACCCAGATGCAGTCCACGCCGGCCGCCTCCAGTTCCCGGGCCTGGGTGGCGGCGGTCTGCGGGTCGGTGGCGTAGTTGAGGGAGGTGGTGATTCGCATCCGGCAATCCTTGCATCCAGGCGTGCCGGGATCGCAGCCGGACGGGTTCTGGTCAGTCCTTCGGGAACCAGCGGAAGACCACGGCTGCAGTGGTCACCAGCAGGGCGGCTCCGACCATCATGGCCAGCGAATAGCCCTCGGCGAAGCCGGTTCGAGCCGTCAGGACCAGACCGGAGCGCACCGATTCCGGTGCCTGTTGGGCGACGTGGAGGGCCGCACCGACAGAGTCCCTGGCGGCCTCGGCGGCAGCGGCCGGCAGGGAGTCGAAGGCATCGCCGACGCTACGGCGGTAGCCGGAGCTCATGAGGCTGCCCAGCAGGGCTATGCCGACGGCGGCTCCGACCTCACGCGTGGTGTCGTTGACGGCTGAGGCCACGCCCGCCTTGTCCTGGGGCAGCGAGCCGACGATGGCCTCGGTGGCGGCCGGGAATACCAGCGCCATGCCGGCAGCGGCCAGGCTGAGGCCGCCCACGACCTGGAGGTAGCCGCTGGAGACGTTCACGGCGGACATCCAGAGGAGGCCGATGGATGTCAGGAGCAGGCCGCCGGCGATCACCGATCGGACGCCGGTCCTGGAGGCCAGCCTCGGCCCCAGCTGGGAGACGGCGATCATCGTGGCGGCGAACGGAAGCGTCCGGATCGCCGTGTCGAGTGCCGAGTAGCCGAGGACGAACTGCATGAACTGGGCGAATCCGAAGAACATTCCGAACATCACCGCGAAGGCCGAGGCGATCCCGAGGCTTCCCAGGCCGAAGCGTGGGATGCGGAACAGGGACGGGTCCAGCATCGGGTGCTCCCTGCGGCGCTCAGCGATCACCCAGGCCCTTCCGAGCAGCACCGACGTGACGGCGCTTCCCAGTATCCGGGGGTCGGTCCAGCCGTACTCCGGGCCCTGCACGAGGGCGAATACGAGGGCCGCCAGGGCGCCCGCCGAGAGCAGGCCACCCAGGGGATCCATGGGGTGCCTGAGGGAGTCGCGTGAGGACGGTACGAACAGCACCGTCAGGACGAAGAGCACCACGGCGATCGGGATGTTCACGAAGAAGATGGAGCCCCACCAGAAGAACTCCAGGAGCACGCCTGCGGCCAGGATGCCGATCGCCCCGCCGGCTCCGGCGAAGCCCGCCCAGATGGCGATGGCCCTACTGCGTTCGTTCGCCGGGAACACCGTGGTGAGGATGGACAGGGTGGCGGGCATGACCAGGCCGGCGCCCACGCCCATCAGGCAGCGCCAGGCGATTATCTGGGCGGCGGAACCGCTGGTGGCCCCCAGGACGGAGCCGGTCAGCATGATTCCCAGGCCGACGAGGAGGGCACCCCGCCGACCGAACCGGTCGCCCAGAGCGCCGGAGGGGAGGAGTATCGCTGCCAGCATCAGGGCGTAGGAGGCGTTGATCCACACGATCTGGGATGCCGTTGCGTTGAGATCACGTTGGATTGCCGGGAGCGCCAGGTTCATCGAGCTGACGCTGGCCACCACCATGACCAGTGACAGGGTCAGGATGGAGAGGATGAACCACCGGTGTGGATGTCCGGTGACCGTCGGTAGTTCGGACATCTCGACTCCAGATGGTGGGGAATGTGGGCCTCTGACATCCGGAAGACTTGTGGAAGGGTCGGTCGGTGGGCAAGGCCGGACCCGGGGTCACCGGTCACATGGCTTCAGGGCGGTGGGGGGGCGTCACCTACCATCGGTCCATGGCCAGCGAGAGCGTCGATCCCGAGGTGTCCGCTGCCGACTTCGAGGCGGTAGACCGCGAGGCCTGGCTGGCGCTGGCCGAGGCCGGCCTGAGGGGACGCACCGTGGACTCGCTGGCCACCACGACAGCGGACGGGATCCGTATCCCGGTGCTCTACGGACCCGACCGGTCCTCCACGGCCGGTGATCCGGCCGGCCTGCCGGGCGCCGGAACCTTCACCCGTGGGCGTAGGTCGTCGGGCAATGTGGTCGACGGCTGGGACGTGCGGGCTCTCGTGCTCGAGGAGGGGATCGCCGCCTCCAACGCCGTGGTCCTGGACGAGCTGCTGCGGGGCTCCACCTCGGTGCTGCTGGATCCGATGGCCATCGGCATCGAATCGCTGCGTGACCTGGACGGCGTGCTGCACGGCGTCCACCTCGAGATGACGACCGTGGCCCTCGTGCCCGGGCCCCGCTCGGTGGAGGTGGCCGGATGGCTGCTCGACCTCTGGGAGGGACGCTGCGTGCCGGAGGGCGACAGGCGCGGTGACCTGGGCCTCGATCCGCTGGGCGTGCATGCACGCCACGGCGGGCCAACTACCCCGGCCGCCGCTTGTCTGGATGCGGCCTCCCTGGCCGTCGTCGACCGGGCGCGTGGCCTCCCGGGTGTCAGGCCGGTCACAGTCGACACGACCCCCTACGCGGATGCCGGAACCAGCGACGCCCGGGAACTGGCCGCCGGCCTGGCTACCGGTGTGGCGTACCTGCGGGCCCTCACCGACCACGGCCTGTCGCTGTCCGGGGCACTCCGCTCGTTGGCATTCACGCTCACGGCCGACGCCGACCAGTTCCTGACGATGGCCCGGTTCCGGGCCGGTCGACGCCTCTGGGCCCGCGTGGCCGAGGCCTCCGGGGCCGACCCGGGGGACCGGGCGCCCCGCCAGCACGCGCTCACCTCGGCCGTCATGCTGACCCGATGGGATCCGTGGATGAACATGCTGAGGTCAACGGTGGCGGTGTTCGCAGCCGGAACCGGGGGTGCCGACTCGGTGACGGTCCGGCCGTTCGACAGCGCCCTGGGGCGACCCGACGAGTTCGGGCGACGCACGGCGCGGAACCTGCAGCTCGTGCTCCTGGAGGAGAGCGGGCTGGCCAGGGTGATCGACCCGGCGGGAGGCTCCTGGTACGTGGAGGACCTCACGGAACGGTTGGCCGTGGAGGCCTGGGAGCGGTTCCGGGAGACCGAGGCGGACGGCGGGATGGCCGCCTCTCTGGCATCCGGTCGACTGGCCGAAGAGGCCGAGGCGTGCTGGAGGGAGCGTGCCGGTCGCCTCGCAGACCTCAGCGAGTCGGTAACCGGGGTCTCCGAGTTCCCGAATGTCGAGGAGGTCCTGCTGGAGAGGCAGCCGTCCCCGGCGTCGCCGAGTGGCCCACTGCCGCTGCGTCGCAGGTCGGAACCGTTCGAGGCCCTGCGTGACGCCGTGGTTGCCTGCAACCCCGTACCGACCGTCCTGCTCGTCACCCTCGGGCCCGCAGCGGAGCACACGGCACGGTCCACCTTCGCCCGGAACCTCTTCGGCGTGGCTGGCATCCGGGCCGTGGAGTCAGGCGACCCTGAGGGAGAGCAGGGACCCGGTACCGGCGGTGCCGTCATCGCGGTTCTCTGCGGTTCCGACGAGCGCTACTCCACCGAGGCCGCCACCGCTGCGGGAGGACTGAAGGCGGCCGGCGTGAAGCGGGTCTACCTGGCCGGCCGACCCGGAGACGACGAGGACGACCTGCGTGCCTCCGGCGTGGACGAGTTCATCCACGTCGGGGTCGACCTGGTCGACGTCCTGTCCCGGGCTCTGGACGACCTGGGGGTGTCGCGATGACATCGATACCCGACTTCACGACCGTCGAGCTGGGTTCTGGCCGGGGCCTGTCCGACGACAGGGAGGCGTGGGCCGACCGCGTTCACGGTGAGGTGGGTTGCACGCCCGGGGACCTTGCCAACGAGACGCCCGAGGGCATTGTGGTGGCGCCGCTGTCCAGCGCATCGGACGTGGTCGATCTGGACTTCATGGAGACCTGGCCCGGTGCCGCGCCGTACCTGCGGGGGCCGTATCCGACGATGTACGCCAGCCAGCCGTGGACCGTGCGCCAGTACGCCGGCTACTCCACCGCCGAGGAGAGCAACGCCTTCTACCGACGGAACCTGGCGGCCGGCCAGAAGGCCCTGTCCGTGGCGTTCGACCTCGCCACCCATCGGGGCTACGACAGCGACCATCCGCGGGTCTCCGGTGACGTCGGCATGGCCGGTGTGTCCATCGACTCGATCCTGGACATGAAGATGCTCTTCGATGGCATCCCACTGGACCGCATGAGCGTCTCTATGACCATGAACGGTGCCGTGCTGCCGATCCTGGCCCTCTACGTGGTGGCGGCCGAGGAGCAGGGCGTGGCTCCGGCGCAGCTCACCGGGACCATCCAGAACGACATCCTCAAGGAGTTCATGGTCCGGAACACCTACATCTACCCGCCCGAGCCGTCCATGCGGATCATCTCGGACATCTTCACCTTCACCAGCGCCGAGATGCCGAGGTTCAACTCCATCTCGATCTCCGGCTACCACATGCAGGAGGCGGGGGCGACCGCCGACCTGGAGCTGGCCTACACGCTGGCCGACGGTCTGGAGTACGTCCGGGCCGGTGTGGAGGCCGGACTGGACATCGATGCGTTCGCCCCGCGCCTCAGCTTCTTCTGGGCCATCGGCATGGACTTCTTCATGGAGGTGGCGAAGTTGCGGGCCGCCCGCCTGCTCTGGGCGGACCTCATGCGGCAGTTCTCACCGCTGGACCCGAAGTCATCCTCGCTTCGCACCCACTCGCAGACGTCGGGTTGGAGCCTGACGGCCCAGGACGTCTACAACAACGTGGTGCGAACCTGCGTCGAGGCCATGGCGGCCACCCAGGGCCATACCCAGTCACTCCACACCAATGCCCTGGACGAGGCCCTGGCGCTGCCCACCGACTCATCGGCCCGGATCGCGCGCAACACGCAGCTCTTCCTCCAGCAGGAGAGCGGCACGTGCCGTGTGGTCGATCCCTGGGGCGGCAGCTTCCATGTGGAGCGACTCACCCACGACCTGGTGGCACGGGCGAGGGCACACCTTGCCGAGGTGGAGGAGATGGGTGGCATGGCACGCGCCATCGAGGCCGGCATCCCGAAGCTGCGGATCGAAGAGGCAGCGGCCAGGACCCAGGCCAGGATCGATGCCGGCCGCCAGTCGGTCGTCGGCGTCAACCGGTACCGCCCCGGGAGCGAGGACGAGGTCGAGGTCCTGAGGGTGGACAACGCCCAGGTGCGCGCCGACCAGGTGGCCCGGCTGGGACGGCTGCGAGCCGAACGGGACGGTGCGGCCTGTACGTCGGCCCTGGATGCGCTCACCCGGTGCGCTGGGTCCGGAGAGGGCAACCTGCTGGCACTGGCGATAGACGCAGCACGCGCCCGGGCCACGGTCGGAGAGATCAGCGACGCCCTCGAGAAGGTGTTCGGGCGCCACGTGGCCGAGGTCCGTACGATCTCCGGAGTGTTCAGCAGCGAGATGGGAGATGGCGAGACCCTCGGGGCGGCGCGCTCCCGGGTGGTCGACTTCGAGGCGGCCAACGGTCGACGCCCGCGGATCCTGGTGGCCAAGATGGGACAGGACGGCCACGACCGTGGACAGAAGGTCATAGCGACGGCGTTCGCCGACCTCGGATTCGACGTGGACATCGGCCCCCTGTTCTCCACGCCCGGCGAGGTGGCCCGTCAGGCGGTCGAGAACGACGTCCACGTGGTCGGCGTGAGCTCCCTTGCGGCCGGCCACCTGACCCTTGTCCCTGAGCTGCGTGACGAGTTGGCCGCCCAGGGCCGCCCCGACATCGCCATAGTGGTGGGTGGCGTGATCCCACAGCAGGACCATGCTGCGGTACTGGCCGCCGGGGCCGCCGCGGTGTTCCCGCCTGGAACCGTCATTGCCGAGGCCGCCGTCGAGTTGCTCGACCGGCTGTCCTGATCGACGTCACGGCATGGCCCCACACGAGCTGGTCGACGGGGTCCTGAGCGGCGACCGCGCATCGGTCGGGCGGGCGGTGACGCTCGTCGAGTCCACGAGGCCGGACCACCGCGTCGATGCCCGCCGGTTGCTCGACGAGCTGGCACCGCACGTCGTGGATGCCCAGCGCGTGGGCATCACCGGGGTACCGGGCGTGGGCAAGAGCACCTTCATCGAGGCCCTCGGGTCGATGCTCACCGCCGCCGGCCACCGGGTGGCCGTACTGGCGGTGGACCCGACCAGCACGGTTACGGGAGGGAGCATCCTCGGGGACAAGACCCGCATGCCGCGCCTCTCGAACGACTCCTCGGCCTTCGTGCGGCCATCTCCCAGCGCTGGGACCCTCGGCGGCGTTACCCGGTCCACCAGGGAGACGATGATGGTCCTGGAGGCCGCCGGACACGACGTGGTGCTGGTGGAGACGATCGGGATAGGCCAGTCCGAGACCGTGGTGGCCGCCATGGTCGACTTCTTCCTGGTCCTGATGCTGCCCGGTGCCGGTGACGAGTTGCAGGGCATCAAGAAGGGCGTGCTGGAGATGGCCGACCTGATCGCCGTCAACAAGGCGGATGGCGGAAACGTTCCAGCGGCACGCACGGCGGTAAGGGACTACTCGGCGGCCCTGCGCCTCACGCAGCCGACCAGCCCCACGTGGACCCCGCCGGTCATGACATGTTCCGGTCAGACAGGTGACGGTCTCGACGACCTCTGGGGACGCATTGCCGACCACAGGTCCCTGATGACCGCCACCGGGGAGCGGGAGGACAGGCGCCGTGGACAGCGACTGGCCTGGATGTGGTCGATGGTGGAGGACCGGTTGCTGGACTCGCTGCGTGGCGATCCAGCGGTACTGGGCCTCCTGGGGGTGGCGGAGGCAGAGGTGCTGGATGGCCTGACCACGCCCTCAGCCGCGGCCGAGCGCCTGTTGGAAGCCTTCGGCGGCTGACCGGTGCACCGACGGGCCGTCCTCAGGAACGGCCTGGCCCTGGGTGGTACGGCGGTCGCCTCGGCCATCCTGGGGGTGGGCGGTCCGGTATCTGCGGCGCCGGCATCTTCATCGTCGCCGGCTCCGGGCCCCTATGGCTCCCTGGAGGGCCGCAGACCCGACGGGAACGGCCTGGTGCTGCCCGAGGGGTTCTCTTCGCGCATCGTGGCCGTGGGCGGTACCGGGGTCGGCGCCACGGACTACACGTGGCCGCTGTTCCCGGACGGGAAGGGGACCATTGCCACACCGGACGGCGGTTGGATCCTGGCCTGCAACCACGAGGTCTTCGACTTCCAGACCATCGGGGAGTCGGCGGGAGGAGCCTCGGCGGTCAGGTTCGACTCCGGTGGTTCAATCCTGGACGCCTACCCGATCCTGGAGGGCAGCCATTCCAACAGCCGCGGCGCCACCACACCGTGGGGCACGTGGCTGTCGTGCCAGGAGGCCCACCAGGGCGACGGCAGGATCTGGGAGTGCGACCCGACCGGTGACAGCCCGGCGGTGCCGCGCAATGCCCTGGGCGTCCGAACCCACGGGTCCGTCGCCGTCGACCCTCTCGGTGGTCACTGCTACATGACAGAGGCCCACCGTGACGGCCGCCTCTACCGCTTCAGGATGCTCGACGAGTCGGCATCGGGTGCGGCGCTGGCCGATGGGCCACTTGAGGCGATGGCCGTGGACCCCGACGGTGGCGTCTCGTGGATTCCGGTACCCGACCCGTCGGGAACCGTGGCCCCTACCCGGGTGCAGGCAGCCGACGGCTTCGTGACGCCCGTGGGGGGTGGCGTCTGGGTACATGACGGTTCCCTTCTCTTCACCACGGCCCTGGACGACCGGGTCCACGCTGTGGACCTGGCGAACCAGCGCCACTGGATCCTCTGGGACGGCTCCGGCCACCGCCAGCCGTTGGTGGGGATCGGTGACCTGACCGTCGCACCCGCTTCCGGCGACCTGTTCGTCGCCGAGGATCGGGGAGACATGGAGCTGGTACAGATCGGCATCGAGGGCCTCGTGGCCCCGTTCTGCCGGATGGTGGGCGACGACCACCGGCTCTCGGCCGTTACCGGCCCATGCTTCGATCCGTCCGGAACCCGCCTCTACATCAGCTCGTTGCGTGGCCGGGGCGAGGCCCTGGTGCGTGACGTGGTGGAGGCCATCGACTGGGGTGATGGTGTGGAGGGCCGGCACGTCGGCGTCACCTACGAGGTGTCCGGACCCTTCCGGTCCGGTCCACCGCTCGACGTTGCATCCGTTTCCACGACGACCGTGCAGCCCACGGCCTCGCCGGCCACGACGGTGGTGCGTGACGCAACCGCGATGACGGCCGGGACGACCGCGCAGACGGCGGTCACCACCTTTCCACCGACCGTGCCGCCGACGACCACGTTGGACCGGGCATCAGGCCAGGTCGACATGCCCGCTTCCGGGACAGGCGGGGCGGCCCTGGGGTTGGGGGCGGTGGCCGTACTGGCGCTGGGCGCCGGCGTGGTGGCCCTCCGCCGCCGGAGTAGCGACGGGTCGGGAGGCTGAGCCGGACCCGTCGGGGCCGGACCAACCCGGGTACCTGAGCCGGCCTAGAACTCCTCGTCGAAGGCGACCGCTCCCTCGACGCCCGTCTGGTAGGCGACGACGGTGCGCTCGAAGAAGTTGGTCAGCTCCTGGACGTCCTGCAACTCCATGAACCCGAAGGGATTCCTGACGTTGTAGACCCGGTCCAGGCCCAGCTGTGCGAGCCGCTGGTCGGCCACGAACTGGAGGTACTGCCTTGTGTCGGCGGTGGACATCCCCGGCACGCCCTGACCCAGGAGGTCCTCGGCGAACCGGTACTCGCACTCGATGGCCTCATCCATCATGGCGTAGATCTGGGAACCGAGTTCCTCGTCGAACAACTCGGGCTGCTCGGCGCGGACCGTGTTGATCACCTCGAAGGCGAAGTTCATGTGGCAGCTCTCGTCGCGGAACACCCAGTTGGTGCCGGCGGCCAGGCCGTTCAGCAGCCCCTTGGAGCGCAGGAAGTACACGTAGGCGAAGGCGGCGAAGAAGAACAGTCCCTCGATGCAGGTGGCGAAGCAGATCAGGTTCAGGAGGAAGGTCCTGCGATCGGCGTCGGTGTGCAGTTCGTCGAGGCCGTTCACGGACCGCATCCACTTGAAGCAGAACTCACCCTTACGGGCGATCGAATCGATGTTGTGGATCGCTGCGAAGGCGGCTTCCCGCTCCTTCATGTCGGGGATGTAGTTGTCGAGCAGCGTCAGGTAGAACTGGACGTGCAGCGCCTCCTCGTAGAGTTGGCGCGACAGGTACATCCGTGCTTCGGGTGCGTTGATGTGCTGGTACAGGTTCAGCACCAGGTTGTTGGACACGATCGAGTCACCGGTGGCGAAGAATGCGACCAGCCGGTTGATCAGGTGCTTCTCCGCCGGCAGGAGCTTGCGGTCCAGGTCGACCAGGTCGTCGGAGAAGTCGATCTCGTCGACAGTCCAGGTGTTCTTGATGGCATCCAGGTACATCTCGTAGAACACCGGGTAGCGCATCGGTCGCAGCGTCAGGTCGAAGCCCGGATCCAGGATGTTGGCCCGGTGCGTGGTCGGAGCGGGCGTGGGTGCTGCTGCGTCAGACGACGCCTCGTACGGGACTTCTGCCAGGGCCATCAGTTGCACGCCTCACATGACTCGGGGTTCTCCAGCGAACATGCGGCGGCCTCCTCGTCGGTGAAGGTCGGCTTAGGCAGCGTCTCCCCACCTCCGGGACCGTCGATCGGTCCGCCGGTCGTCGTCTTGTTGATACGGGTGGCCGGTCGGGAACGCAGGTAGTAGGTGGTCTTCACCCCGGACTTCCAAGCGTGGAGGTACATGGAGCTGAGCTTCCCGATGGTCGGAGACTCCATGAACAGGTTCAAGGACTGGCTCTGGTCGATGTAGGCGCCCCGTTCGGCGGCCATGTCGATCAGCGACCGCATCGGCACCTCCCATGCGGTGCGGAAGATGCCCTTCAGGTCCTCCGGGATCCCATCGACCTCCTGGATGGAACCCTCCGACAACTTGATCTGGTTGGCCATCGTCTCGTTCCAGAGGCCACGGCCCTGGAGTTGGCTCACCAGGTACCGGTTGATCTGCATGAACTCGCCGGAGAGCGTCTCGCGCTTGAAGAGGTTCGACACCTGCGGCTCTATGCACTCGCAGCAGCCGGCGATCGACGCGATGGTCGCCGTCGGGGCGATGGCGATGAGCAGGGAGTTGCGCAGGCCGTGCTCCGAGATGCGTGCCCGGAGGGTCTCCCAGCGGGCCGTGTCCGTCGGCTCCACGCCCCACAGGTCGAACTGGAGGTCGCCACGGGCCGCCCTGGTGAGGCCGAAGTTGGGGTGTGGGCCTGCAGCCTCCGCCAACTCGGTGGATGACCAGAGGGCGTTGAAGTAGATCTCCTCGGAGATCCGCTTGGAGAGCTCGCGGGCCTCGGGCGAGTCGAACGGCATCCCCAGCTTGAAGAACACGTCCTGCAGCCCCATCAGCCCCATGCCCACTGGGCGCCACGCAGAGTTGGAGGTCTGGGCCTCCGGGGTCGGGTAGTAGTTGATGTCGACCACGCGGTCCAGGAACGGCACGGCCAGGCGTACGACCTCGGCCAACCGGTCGAAGTCGAACGCACCGTCCACGACCAGCGAGCTGAGGTTCACCGAGCCGAGGTTGCAGACGGCGGTCTCCGACTGGTCGGTGACCTCCAGGATCTCGGTGCAGAGGTTGGAGAGGTGCACGACACGCCCCTCGGTTCCGGTCTGGTTGCACTTCCTGTTGGAGGCGTCCTTGAAGGTCATCCAGCCGTTGCCGGTCTGGGCCAGGGACCGCATCATCCGGCTGTAGAGCTCCCGTGCCGGGACCTGGCGCTCGTAGATGCCCTCCTCTTCGGCCTTCTGGTAGGCGGCCTCGAACTCGGCGCCGAACAGGTCGGTCAGGTGCGGCACCTTGTGCGGGTCGAACAGCGACCACTGCCAGTCCTTCTCCACCCGTTCCATGAAGAGGTCGGGGATCCAGTTGGCCAGGTTCAGGTTGTGGGTCCGGCGGGTCGGGTCGCCCGTGTTCTCCCGGAGGTCCAGGAAGTTGTCGATGTCGGCGTGCCAGGTCTCTAGGTAGACGCAGGCCGCTCCCTTGCGGCGACCGCCCTGGTTGACCGCGGCGACCGAGCTGTCGAGGGTCTTGAGCCAGGGGATGATGCCGTTCGAGAGGCCGTTGGTTCCGCGGATGAGGGAGCCCTTCGACCGGATGCGGTGCCATGCCACGCCTATGCCGCCGGCGAACTTCGAGAGCTTGGCGATGTCGGTGTAGCGCTTGTAGATGCCCTCGAGGCTGTCCTCCGGGGAGTCCAGCAGGTAGCAGCTGGACATCTGGGGGTGGACGGTGCCCGAGTTGAACAGGGTCGGGCTGGAGGGCAGGTACTGCAGGGAGGAGATGAGCCGGTAGAAGCGGATGGCCTCGTCCGGGCAGGTCGAGAGCCCGCAGGCCACTCGCAGGAAGAAGTACTGGGGGGTCTCGGTGACCATGCGGTTCTCGGGGTGCCGCAGCAGGTAGCGGTCATAGACGGTGCGCAGGCCGAAGAACTCGAAGAGGTGGTCCCGGTCGCTCTCGATGGTGTCGTCCAGCTTGCGGGCGTTGGTCGCCACGAACTCGGCCACCTCGGCCCCGATGATTCCCTGCTCGAGTCCCATGCCGACGGACTGCGAGAACGAGTGGATGCCCTGGTTGCGGACCTCCTTGTCGATGACGGTGGCCAGCAGGCGGGCGGCCAGCCGGGAGTAGTTGGGCTCCTCGATGATGAGGGCCGCCGACGTGCGGATCGAGAGCTCGTCGAGCTCCTCCGTGGTGGCACCATCGCAGAGGCCGGAGATGGTTCGGGTGGCGACACGCATGGGGTCCACGCCGGGCAGGCTGAGGGCGCACCGCTCCACCGCCTTCACGATCTTGTTGACGTCGACCGGTTCCAGGTCGCCGTTGCGCTTGCGGACCCGCATGGGGGTGGCGCCAGCCGGTTCGGTGTCAACTCCGCCGATGCGGTCCTCTGTGAGTGCCATCTTCTTCCTGTGTCCTCTTGTTTCCCTGGTTCCCGCCGACGTCACCCGGTCGGCCATCGTCCTGTGGCCTCACGGGTCACCCGGGTGAAGCACGTTCGACCGTCCGGCCCATCTCCCGATGGTCTGGTCGGGGAGGTCGCACGAACGTCCCGGGTTTGAATTGCACGCATGTAACTACACGGATGTCAAGAGAATCCGCGTCGTGTTCGGAAACTTTTCGTAGGTCACGCGTGGCGTGGTCGGTTCCACGCTGATATCGCCGGGATTCGCGCTCCGGGTGGCCGGATGCCCGGGACCTCCGGGCCGGACCTGTTGGCCGCCCGCCAGCACCCCTGGGCCTTCGAACAGGTCGTCCACCTGACCTGTCGGCGTAACGTGTCCGGGTGACCGAACCCACCCTTTCCCGAGAGCCGCCGATCCTGGACGTGGACCTCCCGGCGTTCGAGAAGGGTGATGCGCCCAGCCGACGCGCCATCGTGGATGGCACCATGCGCAGCCTCGCCACCGGCTTCGTATACGTACGCCACGACCTCTCCGAGGATCTGCTGGACGATGCCTACGGGCGCCTGAGGGACTTCTTCGCCCTGCCGCAGGAACGCAAGGACCGCTACACGGTGGACGGCGCCAACGGGCAGACCGGCTACACGGGCCTGCTGGTCGAGACCGCAGCGGTCTCCGACGTCCCCGACTGGAAGGAGATGCTCAACTGGAGTGCACCTGTACCGGTCGGCCATCCACTCCGCCGCCGCTTCCCCCACCGTTACGGCAATCCCACGCTGCCCGACGATGACCTGCCGGGCACGACCGAGGTGCTGATGGAGTTCCACCGTGTGACGCTGGACCTGCAGCGCAGGGTGCTGAGGATCCTGGCCGTGGGACTGGGCATCGACGAGGGCTACTTCGACGTCATGCTGCGCGACGGAGCGGCGCTCACCCGCGCCCTCCACTACCCGTCCATGGACCTGGCCCCCGGTGACGAGCACGTCTGGGCCGCCGAGCATGGCGACATCAACCTCATCACCGCCCTTCCGCGCGCCACGGCCTCGGGCCTGCAGGTGAAGACCGACGACGGTTGGATCGCCGCCATCCCACCCGACGGCCACGTAATCGTGAACACGGGGATCATGCTGGACCACCTCACGAACGGCCTGATCCCGCCGGGCATCCACAGGGTGGTCTCGGATGCGCCCGGCGAACGCCACTCGGTGGTCC
Organism: Acidimicrobiia bacterium; assembly: GCA_012961035.1. Lineage (GTDB taxonomy): Bacteria > Actinomycetota > Acidimicrobiia > Acidimicrobiales > MedAcidi-G1 > UBA9410. Next base: position 81,851 of record DUAC01000093.1, on the reverse strand, counting down.
AGTTCTGCCACCCGACGCCGTGGACGATGCTGGCGCCGTTGCCGACCTGTGTGACCCCGGAGAACCCGTTGCGCTATCCGACGATGTCTGCGTCGGACCGCCTGGAGCAGGTCATCTGGGAGATCAACATGGTGGAGGCCGGTCGCCGGGTGGATGACTGAGGCGACGGCGGCCCGGGTCGAACCGGGCGCCACGGGCCGATCCCATGGGTCGGAGTAGGCGGCTCGTCGCCCGGGGTCAGGTGACGCTCAACCTGAAGCGCAGCTCGGCACCTTCGACGGTGGCAACTACCGCACCGTCCGAGTCGCCATCGACCGGTTCGTAGACCAGCTCGGTGGCCAGGACCTGACCGGCCACGTGGTCCTCGTGGACCCGGACGGCATCCAGCAGGGCGTCGTCGCCGTCCAGCACCAGCCTGATCCTGTCGGTCACCACCAGGTCGGCGTCGCGTCGGGCCTGCTGGACCTGGCGGACCACGTCGCGCGCCAGGCCCTCCCGAGACAGGTCCTCGGTGACCTCGGTGTCGAGTACCACGACAGCGTCGCCGCTGCCCAGGGCCGCGGCCGTCACGCCCTCGGGTGACTCCACTCCCAGGGTGAACTCGTCCGGCTGGAGCAGGTGCCCGGCGACGGTCGCCGTGCCGTCTTCGTGCAGCTCGTAGCTGCCCGATCGCGCCGCACCGAATACGGCCTGCACGTCGCCTCCCAGACGGGGCCCCAGCGCACTCCCGTCGGGTCTCATCACGAACCTGGCGTGGTCCGCCAGGTCGTCGGTCAGCACCACGGACTTCACGTTCACCTCGTCCACCAGCAGGTCGACCAGGTCGGCCAGGGATTCGGAGTCGGCGCCGGCCACGATCAGTGAGGACAGCGGCAGGCGTACCCGCAGGCCGTGGTCCTCCCGGAGGCGCAGGGTGGTCGAGGCCACGTCGCGCAGGCGGTCCATGCGCGCTACCAGCGCCGGATCGGACGGCAGGTCGCCGGTATCCGGCCAGTCGGCCAGGTGGACGCTGGATCCACCGGTCAACGCAGTGTGGATCTCCTCGGAGACCATGGGGAGCAGCGGCGCGGCCACCCGGCAGAAGGTCACCAGCACGGTGTAGAGCGTGTCGTAGGCGTCGCGCTTGTCGGCGTCGTCGGTAACCGTGGACTTGCTCCAGAAACGGTCCCGACTGCGCCGGATGTACCAGTTGTTGAGGGCATCGATGAAGCCCTGGATCTCCTGGGTGGCGCCGGGCAGGTCGTAGGCGTCCATGTGGTCGGCAACCGCCTCGACCAGCATCGAGGTCTTGGCCAGCAGGTACCGGTCCAGGAGGTGCCCGGAGTCGGAGCGCATGGTGGCCCTGTGCCCGTCGACGTTGGCGTACAGAGTGAAGAACCCGTAGGCGTTCCAGGTCGGCAGCAGGACCTGGCGCACGACGTCGTCGATGCCGGAGTCGGAGATGCGGAGGTCGCCGCCCCTCACGATCGTCGAGGACATCAGGTACCAGCGCAGGGCATCGGACCCCTGGTTGTCGAAGATGACCGATGGCTCCGTGTAGTTCCGCAACTTCTTGGAGAGCTTGGTGCCGTCCTCGGCCAGCAGGATCCCGTGGCAGATGACGTTCTCGAAGGCCGGGCGGTCGAACAGGGCGGTGGCCAGGACGTGCAACGTGTAGAACCAGCCCCGGGTCTGGTTGATGTACTCGACGATGAAGTCGGCAGGGAAGTGCTCCTCGAACCACTCCCGGTTCTCGAAGGGGTAGTGCACCTGGGCGAAGGGCATCGAACCTGACTCGAACCAGCAGTCCAGCACCTCGGGAACCCGTCGCATCGTCGACCTGCCGGTCGGGTCGTCGGGGTTGGGTCGGGTCAGCTCGTCGATGAACGGTCGGTGCAGGTCGTCGGGTCGGATTCCGAAGTCGCGTTCGATCTCGTCCAGGCTGCCGTAGACGTCGATGCGCGGGTACGTCGGGTCGTCGCTGCGCCAGACCGGGATGGGCGAGCCCCAGAACCGGTTGCGGCTGATCGACCAGTCGCGCGCTCCGTCCAGCCACATGCCGAACCGCCCGTCCCTGACGTGGGAGGGGACCCAGTTGATCTCCTGGTTGGTCTCGATCAACCGGTCCCGGATGTCGGTGACCTTCACGAACCACGATGAGATCGCCTTGTAGATGATCGGCGTGTCGGTTCGCCAGCAGTGCGGATAGTTGTGCTCGTAGGTGTCGTGTCGGACGACCCGGCCCTCCTCCTTGAGGTGCCTGATGATCTCGGGGTTGGCGTCGAACACGTTCAGCCCGGCCCACGGACCGACCTGGTCGGTGAACCGCCCCAGGCCGTCCACCGGGACCACCTGTCCGATGGGGATGCCGGCCGCCTCGCAGGTCGTCTGGTCGTCCTCGCCGAAGCCGGGGGCCATGTGGACCACGCCGGTGCCTTCCGAGGCGCCCACGAAGTCGGCTCCGAGGATCCGGAAGGCATCGGTCCTGTCGGCGAAGAAGTCGAACATCGGAGTGAAGGAGCGGCCCACCAGGTCGCTGCCGAGGAGCGTGCCGACCTCGGTGGTGCCCTCCAGTTGGGCCGCGTAGCGCTCCACGGCCTCGACCCCCAGCACGGACACCGTTCCGTCGGCTGCCTGCCTCAGCGAGTAGGACACGTCGGGGCCCACGGCCAGGGCCAGGTTGGATGGCAGGGTCCACGGCGTGGTGGTCCACGCCATGATCCGCATGGGTCCCGGGTCGCCGTCCACCGGCACCAGGTCGAAGGTCACGGTGATGGCGGGGTCCTGCCGGGGACGGGTGGCGTCGTCGAGGCGGATCTCGAAGTTCGACAGCGGGGTCTCGGCGCCCCAGGAGTACGGCATGACCCGGAACGCCTCGTATACGAGGCCCTTGTCCCAGAGCTGCTTGAAGGCCCACATCACCGACTCCATGTAGGAGAGGTCCATGGTCTTGTAGTCGTCCTCGAAGTCGACCCACCGGGCCTGCCTGGTGACGGTCTTCTCCCATTCGCCCGTGTAGCGAAGCACCGACTCGCGGCACTGGGCGTTGAAGCGGTCGATGCCGTACTCGATGATGTCGGCTCGTCCGGACACCGGGAGTTCCTTCTCGGCCTCCATCTCGGCGGGCAGGCCGTGGCAGTCCCAGCCGAACCGGCGGTCCACCCGTTGGCCCCGCATGGCCCGGTAGCGGGGGATCACGTCCTTCACGTAGCCGGTCAGGAGGTGGCCGTGGTGGGGCAGGCCGTTGGCGAACGGCGGGCCGTCGAAGAAGACGAACTCGTCGTCGACCGGTCGGGCGTCGATGGAGTCACGGAACGTGCCCTCGGCCTTCCAGCGGGCCAGCACGCGCTCCTCGATCGCCGGGAAGTCGGCCCGACCCGCCTCCGGATACGGGCCGACCGGCGTGCCGGTAGCGGTGGTGTGGTCGTCGGTCATGGTCGGGAGCAGGCTACCGGCGCGCCCTGACGGGCCGTAGGGAAGGTGGCGTGGCGAGCGGTGCGGAGTCCGTGACGCCCACCCGGGTCCTGCGCCGTCAGGTCAGCCGTCGGCTGCTGCCCGTTCCCGGAGCTCGAACTTGAGCACCTTGCCACTGGCGTTCATCGGCAGTGCGTCGACCACCTGGATGTGACGCGGGGCCTTGTAGTTGGCCATCTCGGCCCTGCACCAGGCGATGATGTCCGCCGGGTCCGGGGTGGTGCCGGCGGCCGGGACCACGAAGGCCATGCCGACCTCTCCTAGGCGCTCGTCGGGCACGCCGATGACGGCCACCTGACCGATGTCGGGGTGGGAGTCCATCAGCTGTTCGACCTCCGCCGGGTAGACGTTGAACCCGCCGTTGATGAACATGTCCTTCACCCTGTCGGTGATGTCCAGGTAGCCGTTCTCGTCCATCACGCCGATGTCGCCGGTGTGCAGCCAGCCGTCCGGGTCGATGGCCTCGTCGGTCTGGTCCGGATCGTCCAGGTATCCGACCATCACGTTGTAGCCGCGGACCACCACCTCGCCCGCCTGGCCGGGGGGGCACTGCGCTCCCTCCGGGTCCACGACCCGAACCTCCACGTCGTCGATGGCCCGCCCGGAGGTTCCGGCGATGAGGGCCGGGTCGTCGTCGTGGCGGCACATCGTGGCGATGCCCGACGACTCGGTCAGGCCGTAGCCGGTCACCACCTTCTCGAAGCCGAGCCGGTCGCGCATGTCATGGATCATCTGCACCGGAATCGCCGCCGCCCCGGTCACCGCCAGCCGCAGCGAGGACAGGTCGAAGCCGTCGATCCCGGGGTGGTTCAGGATGGTCTGGTAGATGGCGGGTGGGCCGGGGAACATGGTGATTCGCTCCTCGCCGATTCGCCGCATCACCGCCGGCACGTCGAAGACCGGGTGGGGGACGAGCGTGACGCCCCTCATGAGGCAGGCCAGGATGCCGGAGTTCAGACCGAAGGCGTGGAAGAAGGGGTTGACGACCAGGTAGCGGTCCCCGGCCCGGAGCCCGATGACATCACTCCACGACTCGAAGGCCCGGCAGATCGCCGAGTGCCGGAGCATGGCGCCCTTCGGGGATCCGGTGGTGCCCGACGTGAACATGAGGTGGCAGAGGTCGTCGCCGTCCACCCCGGCCGATCGCGCGGCCCGGTCGGCGTCGTCGATCGAATCTCCGGCGTCCATGAACTCCTGCCATGACGTACAACCCTCGGGGACGGCGCCCCGGAGCACCACCACCTCTTCGAGGCCGGTGCCCTGGTCGGCGTCGCGCAGCAGCGCTACGTAGTCGGTGTCCAGGAAGTCGGTGACCGTGAACAGGATCCGAGCCGACGTGCGGTCCAGGAGGTGCCCGGCCTCCCGACCCTTGAAGCGGGTGTTGATCGGGACGAGGACAGCTCCGGCGCAGTGGGCGCCGATGGCAGCCACCGCCCACTCGGCCACGTTCGGGGCCCACACTGCAATGCGGTCACCGGGTCCGATGCCCCTGGCCATCAGGGCCCTTGCCGCGGCGTGGATCTGGTCCCGGTACTCGGCGAACGTCCAGCGCAGGTCGCCGTCCACGAATGCCTCGAGGTCGCCGAACCGCTCGGCGGCGTCGTCCACCAGCCGGGGGATCGTGGACCACGAAGCGCTCATCGGTCGGACCCTAGGGGTCGGCTCCAGACCAGTGGACACCCGGGGTGGTCGACGACGGGGTCGCCGGATCGGACGTCGGCGTGGTGGGGCTTGGTGGGTGCTCCGGGCCGGATCTCGTAGCGGACGCCATCGCCGCAGTAGCGCACCGAGACGGCACGTCGACGCATGGTGGTCGACCGGTTGGGTCCGGCACCGTGGAGGGTGGCGGCATGGTGGACGATCACGTCACCGGGTTGGGCGGGAATGTGTGTCAGCCGGTCGTCCTCCGGGTGGATCGCCGGGACGGCTTCGCCTTCGGTGTCCGGGAGTGGATCGGGGGTCACGAACCAGTTGGGTCGGTACACGGTCCCGGAGCGGTGTGAGCCGCGTACGTAGACCATGGCACCGGTCTGGATGGTGACCGGATCGAGGGGAACCCAGCAGGTGCAGATGCGTTCGCCGGAGAGGTGGAAGTAGCCGAGGTCCTGGTGCAGGGCCGTGGCCTCTACGGTTCCCGGCTCCTTGACGAGCACAGAGTCCTCGTAGAGGTGTATCCGGCCGGCGTCCATGAGGGCTGCGGCGATGGCCGGCAGGGGCGAGGTGGTGGCGAAGGCGGCGAAGGCCCGGTGGCGTAGCCAGTGGTCGACGCCGGACAGGAACCGGCCGCCATCTGTTCCCGGGTCTCGGGTTCCGCCCAGCCCGGCGCCGAGCGCTGTCATGTCGACGGTCGTCGTCAGGTCGGCGATCGTTTCGTCGACTGGACCGGTCAGGTGGTCCAGCCAGGCGGTGGGGAGGATTCCCGGCAGGTGGACGACGCCGTCGGTGACGAACCTGGCGACCTCGTCATCGGTGACCGGCCTGAGGGGCTCAGCTGACGGCACCGACATGGTCCGGGGTCCTACTCCTCTTCGTCGGCGGGAGCCTCGTCTTCGGCAGCATCCTCGGCGGGAGCCTCGTCTTCGGCAGCATCATCGGCGGGTGCTTCGTCGGCGGGAGCCTCGTCTTCGCCAGCATCTGCGGCCGGTGCATCCGCGGCGGGAGCCTCGTCTTCGGCAGCATCGTCAGTCGGTGCGTCATCGGCTGCTTCTTCGTCCGCACCGTCGTCCGCAGCCTCGTCTGTGGCAGCGTCTTCAGCCGGTGCTTCCTCGGGGAGTTCCTCGCCGTCTCGCAGGCGCTGCCAGGTGTCGACGGCGGCCCGCCATTCGGCCTCGGCGGCAGCAACGGTCTCGGCACCAGCGCCCTGGACCTGCTTGAGGGCGGCTGCGGCCTCGTCCTTGGCCTTGGTGGCCTTCACCAGGTTCCGCTCGGCCGCTTTGGCGGCTTCGACAGCCTCGGAGCGTCGATTGAAGAGGAGCAGTGCCTTCTGGGTGTCGTCGTCGATCTTGACCATGGCCCCATGATCGCCCGTCAGCGGCCGACTCGCACCCTCCCAGCCGCAATCTCTCTCTTTTCGGTCAGGAGAGGCTGGTCGGTCTCCCTGCTCGGTTCAGGAGGAGGGTCTGCCCGTTCCGGTCTCGGTTCCGATCGCCGTCCCGGTCAGAGAAGTGGCCGGACCTGCTCGCCGAAGGCGGCCAGTTGGTCCAGGTACTCCTCGATGGTGCGCGCCCGGAACTTCAGGTGGAAGGCGTTCGCACCGACGGCGCGGTCCGCCCGCAGCTCCTCGGCGATCTTCTCTGGCGGGCCGGTCAACCAGGCTGGCGGTAGGTCTTCGGGTGGTTCTCCGATGTAGGCCCAGCCCGGCATGATGCCGATGTCGAATCCGACCCCGCCACGCCCGGCCTCCTCGGCTGCCCGTCGGATGGTGGCGATGATCTCCGGGTACTGGTCGCGGGTCGCTCCCATCGGGATGTAGCCGTCGCCCCTCCGGCCTGTCCGCCGCCATGCGGCCGCCCCCGAGCCACCCACCCAGATCGGAAGGTCCCGTGACGCCGGAGCAGGGGAGACCCCGACGTCGGCGTATGGGTAGGCCTCGCCGTCGTGGCTCACGTACGTGTCCGCGTAGGCGCCACGTACGGCATCCATGCACTCGTCCAGGAGCCGGCCACGGCGGTGGTAGTCCACCCCGAGCGCGTCGAATTCGGCCTCTACGTGCCCGGCACCGACGCCGAGGATGATCCGATCCCCGGTCAGGTGGGCCAGGGTTCCGAACGAGCTGGCCGTCAGGAGCGGGTGGCGGTAGGCGGCGATCCAGACGACGGAGAGGAGGTGGATGGATGTGGTCTGTGCGCCCAACCAGGCCAGCGTTGCCACCGGGTCGTACCAGGTGGTCCGCATGCCCGCTGCGTACTCGTTGTCCGGGATGGCAACGTGGTCGCAGACGCCGATGAAGTCGAGGCCTGCCGCCTCGGCTGCCTTCGCCACCCGGACCAGGTCGTCGGGGGTGGCATCGTCCTCCCACGGATCGGCCAGTGTGCGGGTGAGGGTCTGGATCGGCCCCACCCTCCGGTACGAGGTTCGCCATGGTCTCCTCCTGGTTCGGTGGGGTCGGTGAGCGGTCGGCTGGGTCGGCTGCGGGCGTCAGCCGGCAACTTCGGCCAGCAGGGCACGGGCACGGCGGGCAACGGGTTCGTCGACCATTGCTCCATCCACGGAGATGGCGGCATCGCCGCGGGCCAGCGCCTCCTCGTAGGCGTCGGCCACCTTCCTGGCCCATACCAGCTCCTGATCCGACGGGCGGAAGGCGCGATCGGCGAGGGGGACCTGCGCCGGGTGGATGCAGAGCTTTCCTGAGAACCCGAGCGCCCGGGCCTGTTCAGCCTCCCGGAGGAACCGCTCCTCGTCGCCGAAGTCGGCCACGACCATGTCGATGGCCGGGATGCCACCCAGCCGGGCGGCCTGGGCGACCTGCGCCCTGGCGGTCTGCACCTCGAGGTTGTCGGTCCGCCGCACGCCACCCAGGTCGGCGACGTAGTCCTCGGCGCCGAAGTAGCACCAGCCGACGCGGGGATGGGTGGTGACCGTCCGGGCGTCTACGACGCCGGCCACCGTTTCCAGGCCGGCGACTATCGACAGGTTGGCGTGACCGGCGGCATCCAGCGCGGCCACCACCGTGTCGACGTCGGCCGTCGATGCCAGCTTCGGGACGACCACGCCGACGAGGCCTTCGGGCAGTCCATCCAGCATGTCGTCCAGGAAGTGGATGGTGTCGGGTGCGTTCACCCGGACGAAGAGGCGGACATGGGAGACGAGTGCCGGGGCCACCTGGTGGGCGACCGCCCGGGCCTCGACCTTGCGGTCCGCTGGGACGGCATCCTCCAGGTCGATCACCGCAGCGCTGGGGCTGGACCTGGGCAGCTTGGCGAGCACCTCGGGGCGGTTGCCGGGGGCGAACAGCAGGCTGCGCATGGCGAAGGCAGCTGGTGCGGACACCTGAGCGACGCTACCGGTAGCCGGACTGTGGGTCTCGACCCGGAGGTGCTGGTCCTGTGGTCAGACGCCGGTCATGTCCCTGACCACCTCTGCCACCTCGGCCATGGCGGCCGGGAGGTCCTGGATGTCGACCTCGACGGCGCCGTCTCCTGAGAGGAAGCAGAACACGACCCTCTGGACGGTCAGGCCGGTGGATCGTTCGGCTGCCAGGGCATACGTCGCCCCCTGGAGTCGGTAGCGGGAGGCCTTGGCGATGCGGTCGGCGTCGTCGACCACGGCATCGGTCTTGTAGTCGACGATGACCAACTCGGGTTCCTCGGGCCCGCAATCCAGGTAGGCGAGGTCGATGAATCCCTCGACCACCGGTGAGCCCGGGTCGTCGACAAGCGGAGCGGCCACGTACAGCTCCCGCCAGTGTCGTGCCCCGGCGGCAGCTCGGACCACGTCCGAGGCGAGTGCCGCCCGGATCAGGGTCTCGACCCGCGGCACCTCCTCGGCCACCCCTTCGTTGATGGCGTGTTCCCTTGCCAGGGCGCTGACGTCGGCGTCGTCGAACGGGGCATGCTCAAGCGCACCGTGGACGGCGCGCCCGACCGCTGTTCCGTGTCGCCCCGCCTCGCCGGGTCGTGCCCGGTCGGTCGGGAGGTCCGGTGCCGCGTGTGCGGCGATCCTCGTGGCGGCCAGGGTCTGGCGCCCGGACGCTGCATCGATGGCCGCCAGGCGCTCAGACCTCCAGTCATTCCTATCGGGCCTGACCGGTGGTTCCGGGACGACCGGTGCAGGCAGGGACCCCGAGGTCGGGACCAGGTCGTCGCTGTCGGGAGCGCTGTTTCCCAGCGCTGCGAGAGCGGCGGCGATCTGGCGCGCCGGTGTCGACCGGTCAGCCGGCTTCTTGTCCGCATCGGCATCGCCGGAGCGGTGCAGGGAGACCACCAGGTGGTCACGTGCCCGTGTGGTCGCCACGTAGAGCAGGCGGAGGCGTTCGGCCAGGTCGAAGGCACGGCTGGCCTCCTGGGCGGCCGCGTATCCGCGCGTCGCCTGTGCCATACGGACCTTCGCCTCCGGGGTCCCGTCGGGTCCGAACACGAGGTCCACATCGGTGCTGCTCGACCTTCCCGCTCCTGAGAGCCCGGACACGATCGTGATCGGGAACTCGAGACCCTTCGCTCCATGGATGGTGAGGATGCGGACAGCGTCGTCATCCAGTTCAGGTAGCACGGTCTCTGTCACACGGCTGCCGTCCTCCGCCTGGTGGAGGGACCAGTTGACGAATGCCCGGATCGAACCGCCATTGGCCTCGGCGAAGGCCCGGGCCCGGTCGGCGAACAACCGGACGCGTCGCCAGACCTCCCGGGGTCGTGGGGTGACGGCCGCCAGCTCAAGGACACGCCGTTGTGTGATGAGGCGCTCCAGGATCGCACTAGGCCCCTCGTGGTGACGGGTGCGGTGGAGTTCTCCCATCCAGGCAAGGCCCTGGGCGACGGGGTGGTCGGCCGGGGCTGCCTGGGGTGACTCGGACTGGTGGTTCCAGGATCCACCGAACTCGACATGCCAGCGTGCGAGGTCGTCGTCGCCACACCCCAGGTACGGGGTCCGGAGGGCATGCACGATCGCCAGGTCGTCGAAGGGGTCGTCGATGGCGCGCAGCACCATCAGGAGGTCACGGACCTCGGCGGTTCCGAACAGCAGCGAACTGGATTCGGCCCGGTAGGGGATGTCGGCGTGGTCGAAGGCGTCCTCGAGATCGGTCAGCGACGTACGCGAGGGGATGAGGACAGCGATGTCGGCAAACGTGCAGGCGCGTTCGCCTCCGTCGGCGCCCTCGACCGTCCAGCCGTCGGCCACGGCCGTGGTGACTGCAGCGGCGACGTCGGCGGCTTCCATGGAGCGCAGCTCGTCGGCCCTGAGGTCGCTGTGGGCCGATGCCCCGAGCAGGGTCACGGAGGACCCGATCGACGCCGCGGCGCGGCGGCCGACGAGGGGGACGTACTCCGGCTGGCCATCGCCGGCTTCGATGAGGCACCCGAACACGGCGTTGATCCAGTCGATCACCTCGACGGTGGTCCGGAAGTTCTCGGTGAGGGCGACCGGGGTGGCCGGCAGCGAGCGTCGGGCCTCCAGGTAGAGGGCGATGTCGGCTCGCCGGAACCGGTAGATCGACTGCTTGGGATCACCGACCATGAAGATCGATCCGCCAGCGGGCGAGGACTCGTCCAGCGGAGCGCCGGGGCGTGAGACAGGATCGGCGATCATCAGGGCCAGCTCCAACTGGATCGGGTCGGTGTCCTGGAACTCGTCCAACAAGATGGCCCGGTACCGCTCGTTCAGGGCCGCCCGAACGGCTGGTCCCACGTCGGGGTCCGCGAGGAGGTTCCGTGCGTCTACGAGGAGGTCGTGGAAGGTCAGCACCCCCGCATGTCGGCGTTCCTCGGCGGCGGTCCGGGCACCGACGATCAGCTCATGCAGGAGGCGCCGTAGGACCTGGTCGGAGACGTCCACGATGGTCGTGTCCCACATCTCGACGGCGACCTTCTTGGCGGCGATGATCTCGGCCTTCGTGTCGCCCCAGACGGCTGTCGCACCCGGACTTCCGAACTTCACCGTCGAGAGTCCCCGCTTGACCTGTAGCAGCGCCAGGAGGTCGAAGTCGTCGGTCAGGGTGGCAATCTCGGTCCGGAGCGAGGCCACGGCGTCGATGCGGGTCTGGAGCTTGTCGTCGTCGGGAAGGTCGTCGCGTCCGAGGATGGTGATGGCGTCCAGAGCGGCGAGCAGCGGGCCGACGTCCACCACCGGATCCGGCGGCGGACTCCCTGTGACCACCAGGAGGTCCCAGTTCTCGTCGAGTTTCTCGGCGAGGTCACGGAGGTGGCCGGGGGTGATGTCGAGGTCGGCGGCCAGCAGCAGGGTGTGCGAGAGCGCCGGGTCGTCGAGCAGCCGGCGTTCCAGTTCGTTCCACCGTTCGTCGAAGGCGAGACGGCTGGTGACCTCGTCGAGGAGGTCGAAGGCAGGTGGCAGGCCGGCCTCGAGCGGATGTTCGGTGAGGATCCGACGGGCGAAGCCGTGGAGCGTCGAGATCGCGGCGAGGTCGACATCGGTCAGGGCCCGTTCGGCGAGGTCTCGCCGGTTCCCGTCGGCTTCGGTACGGACGACGTGTTCGAGGGACAGTCGGAACCGGTCTCGGAGTTCCGATGCAGCGCGTTCGGTGAAGGTGATGGCGACGATCGATTCGATCGGCATGGCGCGGTCCAGGACCATTGCCACCATGCGTCCGATGAGGGCAGTGGTCTTACCGGTGCCGGCTCCGGCCTCTACGAAGAGGTTCTGGTCGAGGAGCGTGGCGATGTCGTCGCGGGCGGACTGGTCGGTTGGAGGCCCGGTCCGACTCATCGGGACAGCTCTGTCTCGTCATCGACCGGCTCGGTGACATGCCGGAGGTGGAGGTCCATTGCCGCATCTGACGCCTTGCGGTCGCAGGCGGCCTGCAGGCGCCTGGTGTCGAGTCCATCGGGCGAACAGTGTGGGCAGGTGAAACCGCCTAAGCGGGTCGGTTCCGGAGGATGGTTCGGGAATGCCCCCGCCTCGATGCCGGTCACTATGCGCTCCAGCACGGTGGCGAACTCGTCCAGCACCCCCGACGTGAGGGGATAGCCGATGCGATGGTCGCCGCTGCGTTCGGCGCCCACGAAGGCGAAGGCGGCGTGGCTGGTCGGTCCGTGGCCGAGGGCCGCCGCCGCCAGGCCGTAGATCGGCAGCTGGAGCCTGGTGCCGCCGGGAAACGGGGCCTCGGCGCCGATCGGACGGAACCGGTCCGGCCTGCCGCTCTTGACGTCGATCACGACCACACCCCCGCCATCGATCCGGTCCACCCGGTCTATGGCGCCTCGGAACCTGAGGGTCCTGCCGTCCGCGAGGGTCACCGGAAGCGATGTCGGACCACCGAATCGGTATTCGGCCGCCACCGGTGTGGAGTGCTGGGAGGCCCGGGTGTCGGAGTCCTGCGCCAGGAAGTCCTGGAGCTCGGCATCCATGCGGGCGCGGATAACGGGCCAGAACAGCGGGTGGGCGGCCTCGCCACGTGCGTCGGCGCGGGCGCATTCCTCGACCAGGATCTCGGAGAGCCGCTGGTGGTCAGCCACCGACCAGGGCCTGCCGGGGCCGGGCAGCGTGTCGTGTTCGAGTCGTTCGCCGACGAGGCGCTCCAGGCACCGGTGGATGATCGAGCCTCGGACGAGGGGCGACAGGTGGATGCCGGAGGCTGGCTCCTCCTCGGAGCGGACCCCCAGGACGTATTCGGAGAAGTAGGCGAACGGACACTCCACCCAGCGCTCCAACCGGGTGGAGGAGAGTTCGCCGGTATCCAGACCGGGAATGGTGACACCAGCGAGGTTGCCGTCGAACCTGGTCAGCTTCGGACTGAGACGGGCGGAGATGCAGTCGACCCCCCGGCGAAAGGCGGGATCGGCCAGGTACAGGGTGGCGTCAACGGCTCGACCGCCGAGCAGTAGGCCGAGCTCGTACTCCTGGTCGGTGGCCGGCTCGTCAACGGTCAGGGCCTGGGCGAAGGAGGCCACATGGCGGTACCACGACGCGGTGGTCTGCGCCAGCTCGCCCGGGTCGGGCCGGTGTCCGGTGAACGCCTCGATCTCGGCCAGTAGCCACCTGGATGGCGGACGTTCACCCGACCGTCGGAGGTCGCCCCGCGGATGGACCAGAACCACCCGTCGGGAGGCGGCAGTCATGGCCGCGGCGAAACCCCGGTGCTGGCGGGTCGTGTGGTCGTGTCTAACCGGGAGGCCTGTCTGGGCAGCGAGACGGGTGGCGTCCGGTAGGAGGGCGTCGTTGGCAGGCCGGGTCGGCATCAGGCCCTCGGAGAGACCCAGCAGGATCACCACCTCGACGTCGAGGCCGGGTGACTGGTCTACTCCGAGGACCTGCACGCCCTGGCCCGTCCTGCCCTCCCGGCTCAGCGGCCGCCTGCATTCGGCGGCTACCGCCCGACAGAACCCGGCGAGGGTGGCATCGGGTTCGACCTCGTCGAGTAGCGCCAGTCGATCCAGGACCGACCTGGCCGTCTCCATGGCCAGGAGTTCGTCGACGGGCCAGGCTTCTCTTACCGAATCGCTTCCGAGGTAGCGACCTAGGAGCCGTCCGGCCTGTGTGCAGCGGGCGTTCCAGGATCGTGCAGCGGCTATCCGTCGAAGGTCCCTGTCGAGACCGGTGACGAAGGCCAGGAGCCGACGGCACTGCTCGGCATCCCGATCCAGCCTGTCGATGAGCCAGGGTCGGGCGTCCGCCGACTCCTCCTCGGTGCATTGTGTCGTGAACTCGGCGGCGAGCAGCTCGAGTCGCATTGTCCAGTCGTCGAGACCACCGACCACGCCGGAGCGTCGGGCCAGCCGCCCCCAGGCGCTTTCCGGGACCTGTTTGTGGTCGGGGTCCCGGAGTGGAGCGGTGGCGAAAAGGGCTTCGAGGTCGACCCGACGTAGGCCATTTGCCGACAGGGACAGTGCGCCCAGCAGGAACCGACCGACCGTGGTCTCGTCAAGCCGCCGGACCGAGGAGCCGTTGAACTCGATGCCCGAGGACCTGAGTCGCTCGTGGAGCAGTCGCACGTAGTCGCTGCTGGGTGGATGGACCACGGCGATACGCGCGAGGGGGGTACCGGTCCGCGCCGCATCGAGGATCTGTCGAACGGCGACCCGGGCCTCTTCCTCCTGGTCGGGGACCGAGATGACGAGCCGTTCGACGGAGGCTGCGGGGGCCGGCGACCCCGGGAGCGCCAGCCCGAGCATGGTTGCGAGCGCTTCGGCCTCCGGATCGGGGTGGCCCTCGGCATGGCCACAGATGATGGTGACCGGACCGGCCTCGGCCAGGGCGACCAGGAGGCGACGTTCCGAAGCCGCCAGCCGACCGGGAAGGTGGACCACGAGCGGGGGGAGCGATATCGAATTCTGGCGAAGTCGGTGGGCAGCCAGGTCTGAGCGTTCACGTTCGTCGTGGAAGTGCGGCGCCAACCGGTGGAGCAGGGTCCGGTGGATGCTGGCGAGACCGGCGGGTAGGCCACCGAGGCGGGCGAGTCGTTCGATGCTCCCGGCATCCACCTCGCGGAGGTCCCGGTGCGCTGCCAGCAGAGCGCGCTCAAGGGAGGGATGGTCGGCGACCGGGCCGAAGACCCCCGGATCCTCGGCGAGGACCCGCCGGGCGGCTGCCAGGACCACGGCGTCGCTGACCGATCGCCGTCCCTCGAGTTCGACAGCGCCGGCTGTGAGGTCACGGGAGAGGTCCAGGAGTGTGACCATCCTGATCGCGGTTATGCCTGCGACCGAGGGGCCGCCGACGGACCGTGCCGCCAACAGGCGTCTGAGGCGTATTCCCTGTGCGTGGTCGGTGACGACGACGGTGACGGCTGTGAGCGGGTCGCCGTTCTTGAACGCGGTAACCGCCTCGGTGAGGGCGGCCGTCGCCGCCTTCCCGTGGTTCGCCCGGATGATCTTCGTCGTCGACATCAGGGTCGAAAGGTAGGCGCGGACTGTGACAGGACGACGAATCAGGTCCGCAGGAGCGACGACCGGCCACGCCCGCTTCCGGGCGCCGACCGTCGGACCGGTAGGTTCCGGCGCCATGACCGACGAGAACGCGCTCCAGTACCCGGGCCGGTGGGCCGCCGAGTTCCCTGATCGTCCGGCGATCGTGATGACCGGATCCGGCGAGACCATGACCTACGGGGAACTGGACGCCGAGGCCAACCGCATCTCGCGGCTCTTCAGGAGCCTCGGCATCCAGGCCGGCGACCATGTGGCCTTCTGCATGGAGAACCGGATCGAGTTCCTGGCGGTCGCCTGGGGTGCCCACTACGCCGGGCTGTACTACACCGCTATCTCGTCGAGGCTCACAGCCGACGAGATCGCCTACATCGTGGACGACTGCGGGGCACGTTCGTTCGTGACCTCGCCCTACAAGGCCGACGCCGTGGCCGAGATCAACGCGGCCACGCCGGCTGTCGAGTCCCGTTTCGCTCTCGGTGGTCCTGTGGCCGGCCATGCCTGCTTCGAGGACGCGGTCGCCGCCCAGTCGTCTGAGCCCCTGCCCGACCGGACCGAGGGCCAGGACATGCTCTATTCCTCGGGCACGACGGGCCGCCCGAAGGGTGTCAAGTCGCCGATGTCCGGCCAGGGGTTGGGCGCAGGCAACTCCATCACGATGATGGCCGAGGCCCTCTTCGGGGCCACGCCCGGATCCGTCTACCTGTCACCGGCACCCCTGTACCACGCCGCCCCGCTGCGCTTCTGCCTGGGGGCGCATCGCCTGGGTTGCACGGTGGTGGCCATGGAGCGATTCGACGCAGAGTCGGCGCTGGCCGCGATCCAGGAGCACGAGGTCTCCTGGAGCCAGTGGGTGCCGACCATGTTCGTGAGGATGCTGAAGCTCCCCGACGAGGTCCGGGCCGGGTACGACGTGTCCAGCCTGATCTCGGCCGTGCATGCCGCAGCCCCCTGCCCGGTGGACGTGAAGCGTCGGATGATCGAGTGGTGGGGCCCGGTGCTGCACGAGTACTACGCAGGCACTGAGGGCAACGGCCTCACCTACACGAACTCGCAGGACTGGTTGGAGCACCCGGGCACGGTCGGCAGGGCCCTGCTGGGCGAGGTCGTCATCCTGGACGACGACGGGAACGAGGTGCCGGTGGGCACCGAGGGTGGCGTGTACTTCCGGGGCAACTCCACGTTCGAGTACCACAACGATCCGGTCAAGACCGCTGAGGCCAAGCTGAACGCCAACACCAGCACGCTGGGCGACGTAGGCCGCCTCGACGAGGACGGCTTCCTCTTCCTGACCGACCGCAAGGCGTACATGATCATCTCGGGCGGGGTGAACATCTATCCCCAGGAAGCCGAGAACGTCCTGACGATGCACCCGGCGGTGTTCGACGTGGCGGTCATCGGCGTCCCGAACGAGGACTTCGGCGAGGAGGTCAAGGCGATCGTCCAGCCGGTGGATCCGGCGGCCGCCGGCCCGGAGCTGGCTGCCGAGCTGGTCGCCTTCTGCCGCTCGCAGCTGGCCGACGTGAAGTGCCCCCGCAGCGTGGACTTCCGCGACGAACTGCCGCGGCATCCCACAGGCAAGCTCTACAAGCGCCTCCTGAAGGACGAATACTGGGCAGGCCACGAGAGCCGCATCTAGGGTCCGCGCCCATGGGGCACCTGATGGTCACCGACGAGCAGGTCCGGACGTTCGCCGCTGACGGCGTGGTCTGCCTGCGGGGCGCCTTCGGCCCGGAATGGATCGAGTCGCTGCGGCGGGGCGTCCAGAAGAACATTGCCGAACCGTCCGACCGGGCACGATTCTGGGACCGCGACGCCGAGGGCCGGACCTGTTTCTTCGACAACCAGTCCTGGCTGCACATCGACGAGTACCGGGACTTCGCCGTGGACTCGCCCGCCGCCGAGGTCGCCGGCCGACTGCTGGGGGCCACGGCGGTCAACTTCTTCTACGACGCCGTGTTCGTCCGGTCGCCCGGCAACCGGTTCCGCACGCCGTTCCACCAGGACGAGCCGTACTGGTCGGTCGAGGGCTTCGACACGTGCTCGATCTGGATGCCGCTGGTGCCGGTTGCCCGGGAGAGCTCTCTGGAGCTGGTCCGGGGCTCGCACCTGTGGCCGGAGCGGTTTCGGCAGGAGAACTTCGCCGCCCTCACCGGTGATGACCGGGACACGGTCGCCTACGCCGAAGGGGATCAGGCGGGACCGCTACCAGACATCGAGGCCGAGAGGGACGCCTACGAGATCCTGTCCTGGGCCATGGTCCCCGGGGACGTGGTGGTCTTCAATGCGCGGATGGTCCACGGAGGATCCGGCAACCTGGCGCCGGACCGCGACCTGCAGGTCTTCAACACGCAGTGGCTGGGCGACGACGTGCGTGTGGCCTTCCGTCCGGAGGGCATGGATCCCGACCACAGCGGGGACATGCGTGCCGCGGGGCTGGATCACGGTGACCGGATCGGTGGCGACCTGTATCCGGAGTTGTGGCGGCGCCCGGAGTGCGTCCCCGCCTGAGTCGGCGGTCGGACCCGGGTCGGCCGGGTCAGCCTGCTTCCGAGTGCGTGACGGGCTGCTCGCCCATCCATTCCCGCAGCGTGTTCTTGAACTTGGTCTGCTGGATGAAGAGGTCGTGCTCGGCAGGAGCCTCGCCGGCCGCCTGGGGAGCCTTCAGGTAGAAGGACAGCCACTCCTGCACGCCGGACTGTCCGGCCCGGTGTGCGAGGTCCAGGAAGAGCGCCAGGTCCAGGACGATGGGGGCGGCCAGGATCGAGTCACGGCAGAGGAAGTCCACCTTGATCTGCATGGGGTAGCCCATCCATCCGAAGATGTCGATGGCGTCCCAGCCCTCTTTGTTGTCGCCTCGGGGCGGGTAGTAGTTGATGCGCACCACGTGGTCGATGTTGCCGTAGAGCTCCGGGTAGGAGTCCGGCTGGAGGATTGCGTCCAGCACGCCCAGCTTGGACATCTCCTTGGTCTTGAAGTTCTCCGGGTCGTCCAGCACCTCGCCGTCCCGGTTCCCCAGGATGTTGGTGGAGTACCAGCCGCGCAGGCCCAGCATCCGGGCCTTGAAGCCGGGGGCCAGCATGGTCTTTATGAGGGTCTGGCCGGTCTTGAAGTCCTTGCCGGCGATCGGCACGCCGCGGCGGGCGGCCAACTGGATCATGCACGGCAGGTCGACGCTCAGGTTCGGTGCGCCGTTGGCGAACGGCACGTCGCTCATCAGCGCGGCGTATACGTAGATCTGGCTGGGGGAGATGTTCTCGTCGTTGGCACGCAGGCCGGCCTCGAACGCCTCGATGTTGTCGTGTACGGCGCTGGCCTCCTGGTAGGCCTCGGTAGAGCCGCACCAGACCATGACCAGGCGGTCGCACTCGTTCTGGATGCGGAACCGCTCGATGTCGTCGATGAGGGCCTGGGCCTGGTCCCACATGGCGGTGATGGACTTGACCCGGGTGCCGTCCAGCTTCTTGACCCAGCGGTTGTTGAAGACGGCGTCCATGGCGATGATGCCCTCCAGCTCGGCCGAGATGGGAGCGAGGTCCTTCTCCTCGAGCACGCCGCAGGTGTGGGCGGCCTCCAGCACGTTGGCCGAGATGGGATCCCAGCCGCCGAAGACGATGTCGTCCAGTTCGGCCAGCGGCACGAACTCGCGGATGAGCGGGTTGCGGTCCTCGCCGCGACCACCCAGGCGTATGTGCGCCATCTGGCTGACCGATCCGATCGGAGCGGTCAGGCCGTTGCGGGCGGCGATCACGCCGGCGATGAAGGTGGAGGCCACGGCGCCCATGCCGGGGGTGAGGATCCCGAGGCGGCCGGTGGCTGGTGCGATTTCAAGAGGTGTGTTCATGGAGGTTTAGGATAAGCACATCCGAATGATCAGTAGCTAAGATTCAGAAAGACTTAACTCAGTATCAGCGCGCTTCAAGTACCGCTCCAGCCACCCGACGAGGGGCCCCTTCAATGGCCGATCCGAGGCTTCCGAACCTGACCGTCCAACAGTTGGAGTACCTGGTGGCGGCAGCGGCATCTCCTACCCGGGCGGCGGCCGCCAGGGGGCTGGGCGTGACGCCGTCGGCCCTCACCCAGGGCCTCGCCGAGCTGGAGAGACGGGTCGGCGTGCCGCTGTTCGAACGCCAGGGCCGCCAGACCAGGCTCCGACCCCAGGCCACCGAGGTCCTGGCCCACGCCCGCCGGGTCGTGGCCGAGACCAGGGACCTGGCCCGCTGGGCCGAGACCCGACGTACGGGCACCGCCGGCACGGTGAGGCTCGGCACCATCGACGCCGTGGCGATCCACCATCGGGGCGCCACGATCCGTCACCACCGGCGTGTCAGCCCCGGCCTGGACCTGAGGCTCACCGTGGCCCCCTCCGGAGCACTCCTGGACTCGTTGCGCGTGGGCGACCTGGACCTGGTGGTCTGCGTCGAGCCCGCCAGCCCACCCGACGGCATCGACACCGTCCTCTGCCTGGAGGAACCCCTGCACGCATACGCCCCTGACGGTGCCGCCGGCGGAGACCCCGAGACCTGGGGGCCGTGGGTCACCTACCCGGACGGGTCCCACACGAGAGCCGTCATCGCCGCCGGCCTGAGGGCGGTCGGCGCACCGTTCGAGGTGGTCGCCGAGTCCAACCAGCCGGACGTGCTCCGCGAGATGGTCCGCCTCGGCATGGGGTGGGCCGTGCTCCCCGAGGCCCAGGCCGGCGCCGGGATGGAACCACTGGCACGGGTCAGACGGCTGCCCATCGGCGTGCGGCGCCTGGTCGTGGCCCGGCGCTCCGGGGCATCGCCCGATGCCGCCGTGGACGCTCTGGCCGCCGCCCTCCTCGACGGCTGACCCGCCGCAGGTCGGAGCCGATGACGTGGCAGGGTCGTGACGGGTAGTCTCCCGGCGCGACTCCGGTCGCCATAGGCGTCAGGCCGATGGTGCCGCGGTGCACCAGACCAGACCAACCTGCGACATTCGCCCCGAACCTCTGGCGGTTCCCATGCCCTGGCCCACCTCCCGTGACGACGAGCTCTTCGGCCACGTCCAGAACGAACTGGAGCGGCAGAACACCACGCTGCAGCTGATCGCATCCGAGAACTTCGCCTCGCCGGCCGTACTGGAGGCCAGCGGTTCGGTCCTGACCAACAAGTACGCGGAGGGCTACCCGGGAAAGCGCTACTACGGCGGGAACATCCACGTGGACGAGGTCGAGGACCTGGCACGCGAGCGCGTCAAGGCCCTGTTCGGTGCCGACCACGCCAACGTCCAGCCCCACTCCGGTGCGAACGCCAACATGGCCGTCTACCAGGCACTCCTGGAGCCCGGCGACACCGTCCTGGGCCTCAGCCTCGACCACGGCGGTCACCTCACCCACGGCTCGCCGGTGAACGCCAGCGGCAAGCTCTACAACTTCGTCTCGTACGGCCTGTCCGGCAGCGACGAGCGCATCGACATGGACGAGCTTCGCGACACCGCCAGGGCGGCCCGTCCGAAGATGATCGTGGCCGGTGCCACGGCGTACCCGCGGATCATCCAGCCGGCCCCGCTGCGCGACATCGCCGACGAGGTCGGCGCCGTGCTCATGTTCGACGCCGCCCACATCGCCGGGCTCATCGCCGGAGGGGTGCACCCCAACCCGGTGCCGCACTGCGACATCGTGACGTTCACCACGCACAAGACCCTCCGTGGCCCACGCGGCGGGTGCATCCTCACCCGTGAGGAGTACGCGGCGGTGATCGACAAGGCGGTCTTCCCCGGCTCGCAGGGTGGCCCGCTGGAACACCACATCGCCGCCAAGGCCGTGGCGTTCCGGGAGGCGGCCGATCCGTCGTTCGCCGACTACGCCCGCCAGATCGTGGCCAACGCCTCGGCGCTGGCCTCTGCCCTGGTCGGCCATGGCTTCCGCCTGGTCACTGGTGGTACCGACAACCACCTGATGGTCGTGGACCTCCGCACGTTCGACGCCGAGTTGACCGGCGCCGTGGCCCAGACGGTGCTGGACCGGGCCGGAATCACGTTGAACAAGAACACGGTTCCGGATGATCCGCGCTCGCCGTTCGTGACCAGCGGCGTTCGCATCGGAACCCCGTCGACGACCACCCAGGGGATGGCCGAACCCGAGATGGTCCAGATAGCCGACCTGATCGCCAGGACGCTCCAGGGGCGCGATGACGATTCTGTCGTCGCAGCGGTACGGGCTGACGTGAACGCCCTCTGCGCCCGGTTCCCCGTGTACGGGGGCTGAGCGGGGCCGAGGGCCGCTCGGTGCTGGATCCCGGAGCCTGACCGACATGCCCGGCGTGGTCCCCCACCTGATCGTGGCAGCCGTGGCGGCAGTGGTCACCGCTACCGCCACCCCTCTGGCCCGACGCTTCGCCGTGGGCTCCGGCCTGCTGGTCGCCCCCGGCGAACGCGACGTCCATACCGCCCCCACCCCGCGTCTCGGTGGGCCGGCCATGCTCCTCGGCCTGCTGGCGGGGGTTCTGGCCGCCTGGCTGGTGGGCGACTTCGCCGAGGTGTTCGCCGCTCCATCGGAGATGGTGGGCGTGGTCGCGGCTGCGGTGGTCATCTGCGCCGTCGGGGTGATCGACGACGTTCGACCCGTCTCGGCACCGGCCAAGGTGGCTGGGATGGTGCTCTCCGGCAGTGTGCTGTCGCTGTCCGGCGTGTCGCTGGTCGTACTGCGTATCCCGTTCCTGGACGTGGTGCTGCTCTCACCGGACCTGTCGGCCCTGCTCACCGTGGTGTGGGTGGTTCTCCTGGCCAACGCCCTGAACCTGATCGACGGGCTGGATGGCCTGGCGGCCGGCATCGTGGCGATCGCCGCTGCCACCTTCTTCCTCTATGCCCTGCGCCTGGGTGACGAGGGCCTGCTCTTCGATGGCAACCCGGGGTCGGTGCTGGCCGTCATCGTGGTCGGGATCTGCGTCGGGTTCCTGCCACACAACGTGCATCCGGCACGGATCTTCATGGGAGACGGTGGCGCCCTGCTCCTGGGACTGCTGATGGCGGCCGCCACGGTGTCGGTGGGTGGTCGGACCGAGGCGGCCTACAGCGGCCAGTCGTTCTTCTTCTTCGCACCGGTGTTCATACCCGTCGTGATCCTCGGGGTGCCGCTGTTGGACATGGCGTTCGCCGTCTTCCGCCGGGTGGCCACGCCGGGCCTGCGGGTCACCGACGCCGACAAGGAGCACCTCCACCACCGCCTCCTGCGCCTGGGCCATGGCCATCGCCGGGCCGTGCTGATCCTCTGGGGCTGGACGGCCCTCCTCTCGGGCTTCGTGCTCTGGCCCACCTATTCGGGTAACGGTGATGCCATCGTGCCGATCGGGGTGCTGGCCCTGGGGCTGCTCCTCTTCACGGTGCTGCATCCGCGCCTCCGGGCGTCGCCGGCTGGTGTGACCGATTCAGGGGTTGCCGGAGGGGGAGTTGGTGATTAGATTCACAAGCGCGTTCGGGGGCCATCCCCACCGGACGACCACCTACGATGACCGCGGGCCCTGTGGCGCCCGCTGGCGGAGGACTTTCCCGATGGCGAAGGCCAGAACGCGTGAGATGCGAGAGGGTTCAGGCGACGCATTCGCCGCCGCCTTCGAGCTCGTAGCGACGCCTGCCATCTTCGGCTTCCTGGGCTGGCTCCTGGACGGCCGCATGGGTACCGCACCGATCTTCACCGTCGCCTTCGTCGTGATCGCCCTCGCCTATGCGTCCTGGCGCCTGGCCCACGACTATGGCGAGAGCCTGGAGCGGGCCCGCGTGGTACGGCACGATGCATGGCGGGCCGAGGGATCCCCACTGTGAGCACCAACGCGAACGTGGAATCCGACGCCCCTGAATCGGCCATCGCCCGCGACCTGGTCCGTCGGGCGCTCTACGTGGCGCCGGCATTCCTCCTGATGGGCCTGCTGGGTTGGGGCACGACCGGGCTCTTCTCGGCAGCCCTCAGCCTGGCGCTAGTGGCCGTCAACTTCCGCCTCGGTGCGGCCATCATCACGCGTGCATCGCAGATCTCGCTGAACGCCCTGTTCGGTGCGGTCCTGGGCGGCTACATCGTGAGGCTCGGCCTCATGACCGCCGTGGTGCTGGTCGTCAAGGCCGGCGGATGGCTCGCCACCGTCCCGTTCGCAATCACCCTGCTCGTCACCCATCTCGGCCTCTTGACCTGGGAATCCCGGCACGTCGCAATGACGCTCGCCGCTCCCGGTCTCAGGCCTCCGCAGTAGATCCCACAGGAGAAGCGCTCCACGTGAACGTGCTCGCACTCGAGTTCCCACCCATCAGCCACCTCTTCGAATGGCCTGAGATCGCGTTCCACGGGACCTTCTACGCCATCAACAAGACGGTCCTGATCTACATCGCAGCGGTGGTCATAACCGCGGCGATCTTCCTCCTCGCCGGCAGGAAGACCGACTCGCTGGTACCGGCCGGGATCCAGCACGTAGCAGAGGCCGGGGTGACCTTCATCGAGGAGTCGGTCGTCATGGAGACCATCGGCGAGGAGGGCAAGAAGTTCATGCCCTTCCTCACCACGATGTTCTTCTTCATCCTCTTCTCCAACATCTTCGAGGTCGTTCCGGGCATCCAGTTCCCGGCCAACAGCCGTATGGCCATCCCGATCACGCTGGCCCTGGTCGTGTGGGTCATCTACAACTACGTGGGCATCAAGTCCCAGGGCCTCGGCGGCTACCTCAAGAACTCGCTGTTCCCCCCGGGCGTGCCGAAGGCTCTCTACCTGATCGTGACCCCGATCGAGCTGGTGTCGACCTTCATCGTGCGGCCCTTCTCCCTGGCCATCCGGCTCTGGGCCAACATGGTCGCCGGCCACCTCCTCCTGGTCACCTTCGCCATCCTCAGCCACACCATGTTCACCAGTGGCATCGTCGGCAAGGTGGGCTCCATCGCCCCCTTCGCCATGCTCACCATGATGACCGGCTTCGAGATCCTCGTTTCGGTCCTGCAGGCCTTCATCTTCACGATCCTGACCGCCGTCTACATCGGCGGCTCGATGCACCCGGCCCACTAGGGCACCAAGATCGCCGCCCGCCATCCGGCGGGCACGAGACCACCTACCAACACAAGATCTCCGGACCGGATTCACCGGCCGGGTTCCATGAGACAAACAGGAGAATCCAAGTGCTGAACGTTCTGGCGCAGACGGCAGCTGGCGAAATGCTCGAGGGCCTCAAGGCCATCGGTGCCGGCCTCGGCTATGGCCTCGCGGCCATAGGCCCGGGTATCGGTATCGGAACGGTGGTGGGAAACGCCATCTCGGCGATGGCCCGCCAGCCCGAGTCGGCCGGCATGGTCCGGACCACGATGTTCCTGGGCATCGCCTTCACCGAGGCCCTGGCCCTCATCGGTTTCGTCGTCTTCATCCTCCTGATGCCCTGATCCGGGCCTGACGAGCAGAGACGAGAAGAACCAATGACCAACCGACGGACCCGCCTGCTGGCGGCCCCGCTACTCGCCCTCCTGGCGCTCCTGGCCTTCGCAGGCCCGGCATCCGCCTCAGGGGAGAGCGTGGGCTCCTGTATTGCCGAGAAGCTCGAAGAACTCATCGAGGAGAGCCACGGTGACCTCGACGAGGTCCTGCACGAGCTGCACGTGGACACCTCTATCGGTGACCACTTCGAGAAGAAGTGCATCGAGGCACCCAGCCCGATCCTGCCCGAGACGAACGAGATCATCTGGGGCGGCTCCGCCTTCCTGATCCTCTTCGTCCTGATGGTCAAGAAGGGCTTCCCGGCCGTGAGGGGTGCCATGGACGCCCGGGCCGAGAAGATCCGGAGCGACCTTGACGCCGCCGAGCAGGCCAGGGTGGACGCACAGTCCGTCCAGTCCGACTACGAGGCACGGCTGGCCGATGCCAAGACCGAGGCCTCCCGGCTGATCGACGAGGGCCGTGCCGACGCCGATCAGGTTCGTACCGGCCTGATTGCCCAGGCCGAGGTCGACGCAGCGGGGATCCGCGAGCGTGCTGCCTCGGAATCCGCGGCAGCCACGGCACAGGCAATCTCCGACCTTCGGGCCGAAGTGGCCGGAATCGCCCTCGGTGCCGCCGAGCGCGTGGTCCACGCCAGCCTCGATGCAGAGGTCCAGGGCCGGCTCATCGACGCCTACATCGACGAGGTGGCCGGCACCGATGGCTGATCCCAGGGTGGCTGGATACGCCGAGGCGTTGTTCGCCGTGGCGGCGGCCGAGGGTGATTCCTCCGTCGTCGAGGACGAGCTGTTCAGGTTCGCCCAGGCGCTCCGATCCGACGACGACCTGGGTTCCACCCTGGCCGATACCGGTCTGCCGTTGGCCCGCCGCCTACAGGTCATCGAGGACCTGTTGGGCTCCAGGGCCTCTGCCGTGACCACGGCACTGGTTTCGATGGTGGTCGGTGCAGGACGCGCCGCCGAGCTGCCCGCCATCGTGGATGCCATGGTCGAACGTGGTGCGGCCTCCCGCAACAAGACGGTTGCGACCGTTCGAAGCGCGGTCGACCTGACCGCCGACCAGAGCGAGCGCCTTGCCGCCGCCATCAACACCCGGACCGGTCGCGACGTCGAGGTGAGGGTGGTCATCGATCCGTCCGTGCTCGGCGGGGTGGTCACTGAAATCGGCGATGACATCATCGACGGCAGCGTCCGACGCCGCCTCAACCAGCTCCGCGAGAGCTTTCGCTAGGCCACGGGCCAGAGACGAGAGAGACACACCATGTCTGAACTGACGATCGACACGTCCGACATCGCAGCAGCGATCCGGAAGAACCTGGCTGACTTCGAGCCCAGCCTGGAGCAGACCCAGGTGGGTCGGGTGCTTGAGGTGGGCGATGGCATCGCACGCGTCTCGGGCCTTCCCGACGTGGCCGTCAACGAGCTGCTCCAGTTCGAGAGCGGAACGTTCGGCCTGGCCCTGAACCTGGACGAGCACTCCATCGGTGCCGTGGTCCTCGGCGAGGTGGACGACATCGAGGAGGGCCAGACGGTCCGCGCCACCGGTGACATCCTCTCGCTGCCGGTCGGTGACGGCCTCCTGGGCCGCGTGGTGAACGCCCTCGGCGAACCGATCGACGGCAAGGGCCCGCTGAGCAACGTCCAGATCCGCCGCATGGAGATCCAGGCGCCGGGGATCATGGGCCGCAAGCCGGTGCACGAGCCGATGCAGACCGGCATCAAGGCCATCGACTCCCTCATCCCCATCGGTCGCGGCCAGCGCGAGCTGATCATCGGCGACCGCAAGACCGGCAAGACGACGATCGCCATCGACACGATCATCAACCAGGCCGGACAGGACCTGAAGTGCGTCTACGTGGCCATCGGCCAGAAGGCCTCCACCGTGTCTCAGACCGTGGCGGTCCTGGAGGCCCACGGTGCCATGGAGTACACGGTCGTGGTGGTCGCTCCGGCATCCGATCCGGCGCCGTTCAAGTACCTCGCCCCCTACGCGGGTTGCGCCATTGGCCAGCACTGGATGGACAACGGCGAGCATGCCCTGGCGGTCTACGACGACCTCTCCAAGCAGGCCGAGGCCTACCGTCAGATGTCGCTGCTACTGCGCCGCCCGCCGGGCCGCGAGGCCTACCCGGGCGACGTCTTCTACCTCCACAGCAGGCTGCTGGAGCGTGCCGCCAAGCTCAGCGACGACCTGGGCGCCGGTTCTCTGACCGCCCTGCCGGTCATCGAGACCAAGGCCGGCGACGTGTCTGCGTTCATTCCTACCAACGTGATCTCGATCACCGATGGCCAGATCTTCCTGCAGGACGACCTCTTCAAGTCGGGTGTGCGGCCTGCCGTGGACGTCGGCATCTCGGTGTCCCGGGTCGGCTCGGCCGCCCAGATCAAGGCCATGAAGACCGCGGTGGGCACGCTCAAGTCGGATCTCCAGCAGTTCCGTGAGCTGGAGGCCTTCGCCGCCTTCGGATCTGACCTGGACACTGTCTCCCAGGCGCAGCTGGACCGGGGCTACCGCCTCACCGAGCTCCTCAAGCAGGGTCTCAACTCGCCGCTGGTCGTCGAGGAGCAGGTCGTGCTGATCTGGGCCGGTACCCGCGGCCACCTGGACGCCGTCGAGGTGTCTGACGTGAAGCGCTTCGAGGCCGAGGTGCTGGACTGGTTCCGCACCCGCCACAGCGACGTCCTCGCTGACATCCGCACAAGCGAGAAGATCGCCGACGAGGA
Source organism: Acidimicrobiia bacterium (assembly GCA_012961035.1). GTDB lineage: Bacteria > Actinomycetota > Acidimicrobiia > Acidimicrobiales > MedAcidi-G1 > UBA9410. Next base: position 54,717 of record DUAC01000093.1, on the reverse strand, counting down.
CGCCTTCGATGCGCTCGTCGCCGCCTTCGCCGAGCAGTTCGAGGGTTCCACACAGGCCGCCGACAAGGCGCCCGATGCGGAGTCCACCGGCACCGAGTCGAACATCGTGGATGCCACCACCACGCTTCCCGAAGAGGACATCTCGGAGACCGAGTGAACCCGCTGACCTGTCTACAGGGCCTTGTGGCCCCTGGTTCCGTCCCTGGGACGGGTGCCCCCTCGATGACGGGAGCGTCGCGTGGCCGGCGGTAGGGAGCGGGTACTGCGACGCCGCATCAGCAGCGTCCAGAACACCAAGAAGATCACCCGCGCCATGGAGCTGATCGCAGCCACCCGCGTCGTGAAGGCCCAGCAGCGTGCCCGTGCGGCCAAGCCCTATGCCGAGCAGATCACCTCGGTGATCGAGAACCTGGCTGCGGGCGGTGCCGAGGTGGACCATCCGCTGCTGCGCCGGGCCGAGAAGGTCGAGCGCGTGGGCGTCGTGGTCATCTCCTCTGACCGCGGCCTGGCCGGTCCGTACAACACGACCGTCATCCGGGCGGCGGAACGCCAGGTACAGAACGCCAGGTCGGAGGGCGCCGACTACGCCCTGATCGTGATCGGCAAGAAGGCCAGGGACTACTTCAGGTTCCGCAACTTCACGATCGACTCCTACACGGACGGCATCAGCGACAACCCCACCTACGAGGACGCCCGCCGGGTGGCCGAGACGGTCGCCTCGATGTTCACCCTCGGGCGCGTGGACCGCGTCGAGCTGGTCTACACCGAGTTCATGAGCATCGGCAGCCAGAAGGTCACCACCCGCCGCTTCCTTCCCCTGGAGAGCACCGAGACCATCGCCGCCGTGGGTGGCGGTGAAGCGGCCGTGAGTGGTTCCTTTGAGTTCGAGCCGTCCCCCGAGGCGGTGCTGGCGGCCCTGCTGCCCCGCTACGTGGAGGCCCGCCTGTTCGGTGCCCTGCTGGAGTCAGCGGCATCAGAGCACGCCAACCGCCAGCGCGCCATGAAGGCGGCCACCGACAATGCCGAAGAGCTGATCACCAAGCTCTCCCGGGAGATGAACCGGGCCCGCCAGGATTCGATCACCACCGAGATCATGGAGATCGTGAGTGGTGCCGAGGCGCTCGGATCAGATGACGAGACCGAAGACAGGCCCGCCGCCGTCGGCGTCGAGGCCTGAGCAGACACGTACGAGAACGAAGAAGGGCACAGGAGCAACAAATGACTGACACAGCTCTCGCCGACGGTCACATCGTCGGCATCGCCGGACCGGTGATCGACGCCGAGTTCCCCGTGGGGGACCTGCCGCGGATCAACACGGCGCTGGAGTTCGACGTCGTGATCGACGGCAACGAGATCACGATCGTGGCCGAGGTGGCCCAGCAGATCGGCGACAGCCGGGTGCGGGCCATCGCCATGAAGCCCACAGATGGCCTGACCCGCGGTACCACGGTGCGCAACACCGGCAGGGGCATCAGCGTGCCGGTCGGCGATGCCACCCTCGGCCACGTGTTCAGCGTGACCGGCGAGGGCCTGGACGATCCGACCGCCGGCGTGGGTGCCGAACGCTGGGAGATCCACCGCCCTCCTCCGTCCTTCGACTCCCTTGAGCCCAAGGCGCAGATGTTCGAGACCGGCGTGAAGGTCATCGACCTCCTCACCCCGTACATGCAGGGCGGCAAGATCGGCCTGTTCGGCGGCGCCGGCGTAGGCAAGACCGTCCTCATCACCGAGATGATCAACCGCGTGGCCACCAACCACGGCGGCGTGTCGGTGTTCGCAGGCGTGGGCGAGCGGACCCGTGAGGGCACCGACCTCCGCCTGGAGATGGAGGAGTCCGGCGTGCTGGAGAAGGCCGCCCTGGTCTTCGGCCAGATGGACGAGCCGCCTGGCGTCCGCCTCCGCGTGGCCCTCTCGGCCCTCACCATGGCCGAGTACTTCCGCGACGTGCAGGGCCAGGACGTGCTGCTGTTCGTCGACAACATCTTCCGGTTCGTGCAGGCAGGCTCCGAGGTCTCCACCCTCCTGGGCCGCATGCCGTCGGCCGTGGGCTACCAGCCGACGCTGGCCGACGAGATGGGCTACCTGCAGGAGCGGATCACCACCACGCGTGGCCGGTCGATCACCTCGATGCAGGCCGTGTACGTGCCCGCCGACGACTACACCGACCCGGCACCGTTCACGTCCTTCACCCACTTCGACGGCACGACCGAGTTGAGCCGTGACATCGCCGCCCTGGGCATCTACCCGGCCGTGGATCCGCTGGCCTCCACCTCGACGATCCTCACCCCGGAGGTCGTCGGCCAGAAGCACTACGACACCGCCCGTCGCGTCCAGGAGATCCTCCAGCGCTACAAGGAGCTCCAGGACATCATCGCCATCCTCGGCCTCGACGAGCTCTCAGAGGAGGACCGGATCACGGTTTCGAGGGCCCGCAAGGTCCAGAGGTTCCTGTCCCAGCCGATGAACGTGGCCGAGGTCTTCACCGGCCTGCCCGGCGTGACCACCCCGGTCGCCGAGACGGTGGACTCGTTCGCCTCCCTCGTGGACGGTGAGCTGGACGACCTGCCCGAGCAGGCATTCCTGAACGTCGGCGGTGCCGACGATGCGCGGCGCAAGGCCCGCGAACTCCAGGGCTGATAGCGACGATGACGTTCCAGATCGAGCTGGTCTCGCCCGAGTCCATCTCATACAGCGGCGAGGCCGAGATGGTCGTCGCCCGGACCCTGGATGGGGGCGACATCGCCTTCCAGCCCGGTCACGTGCCGTTCATCGGCGTGCTGGCGGTCTGGTCCGTGGACGTGATCCGCCCCGACGGGGACCGTGACACCATCGCCGTCCACCAGGGCTTCGTCCAGGTGGTCGGCACGAAGGTGAGCATCCTCTCGGACGTGTCCGAGTCCGCCGACCAGATCGACGTCGAGCGTGCCCGTGCGGCCAAGTCCAGCGCCGAGGCCGCGCTTGCGGCCGACAAGGAGGACGCCGATGCGGCAGGGGCCCTGGCCCGTGCCGAGTTGCGCCTCCGGGTGGCCGGCGCCGAGGCCTGAGTGCCCCGGCCGTCAGGCCTCAGTAGACCGGCGAGAACGCCTCCAGCTTGTCCAGGGCGTGGTGTGCATCGATCATGCGCACCGTGCCGGACCGTGAGCGCATGACCAGCGACTGGGTGTGCGCCGATCCCGAGGAGTAGTGCACGCCCTTCACCAGGTCGCCGTCGGTGATCCCCGTGGCTGAGAAGAAGCAGTTGTCGCCTGCCACGAGGTCGTCGGTGGTCAGGACCCGGTTCAGGTCGTAGCCGGCCTCCACCGCGGCGTTGCGTTCGGCCTCGTTGCGGGGCCAGAGGCGGCCCTGGATCGCACCCCCCATGCACTTCAGGGCGGCGGCCGAGATGACGCCCTCCGGCGTGCCGCCTATGCCGAACAGCACGTCGGCTCCGGAGTCGGGCCATGCCGAGGAGATGGCACCGGCCACGTCGCCGTCGGGGATCAGCCGGATGCGCGCACCGGCCGCCCTCACCTCGTCTATGAGCTCCGCGTGGCGGTCCCGATCCAGGATCACCGCTGTGAGGTCCCGGACGTCCTCGTTCTTGGCCTCCGCGATGCGCCGCAGGTTCTCCGTGACCGACTCGGTGATGTCGATCACGTCGGCGCACTGTGGGCCGACGGCGATCTTCTCCATGTAGACGCACGGACCCGGGTCGAACATGGTGCCGCGGTCGCTCACGGCGATCACGGCTATGGCGTTGGCCCTTCCCAGTGACGTCAGGGTGGTGCCGTCGATGGGGTCCACGGCGATGTCGGCGGCCGGCGGTTGCCCGTTGCCGATGCGCTCGCCGTTGAAGAGCATCGGCGCCTCGTCCTTCTCGCCCTCCCCGATGATCACGACGCCGTCCATGGTGACGGTGTCCAGGACGTGGCGCATGGCGTCCACGGCGGCGGCGTCGGCCCCCTCCTTGTCGCCCCGGCCCATCCACCTGGAGGCGGCCAGTGCGGCAGCCTCGGTGACCCTGCAGAGGTCGAGGGCGAGGTTGCGGTCGGGTACCTGGGCGTTGGCGGTCATGGAGGGTGAACCTAGCCCCGTCAGCGGGGCGCCGGTCCCGGGCGCCGTGGTCCTGCTTGGCGCCGGGCGGTGGCAGGATGGCCGACATGTCATGGTGCTTCCAGTGCGGGATCCAGTACTCGATGGGCGTGGAGGACTGTGTGGAGTGCGGGGTGGCCCTCGTTGACGAGGCGCCGGCCGATGCGACCGACGTGGGCGCCAGCGACGAGGACCAGCTGGCCTACGAGCTGCACGAGTGGGCGGGGGAGAGCCGTCGGATCCTGGACCAGCTCCTGACTGCAGGTGGCATCGCCCATGCCTGGCAGGGCGCAACCCTGGTGGTGAGGGTGGCTGACGAGGAGGCCGTGGACCTGGCCGTCGCCGAGGCCGACGATGCGGGTGGTCCGGCGCTGGATCCCGACGCCGAGAAGCTGGCATACGAGATGGGTGGCTGGGCGGCCGACGAGCAGTCGGCGTTCGGCGAGTTGCTGGGTCGCCTGGGGATCCCCCACGAGTTCGACGCCGAGGGCGACCTCCTGGTGCTGGTGGCCGACGAGGAGTCGGTGGAGTCAGCACTGGATGCGTTCCAGGCCGGAGCCGACGAGCGCCCGGAACTGGAGGGCCTGGGCGCCAACAGGCTGCTCAGTGACATGTTCGTGGCGTGTGACCGGCTCCGTAAGGACGCCCGGGACCTCGCGGGCATCGAGCAGCTCATCCGGGTGGTCCCGGTGCTGGTGGAGCACCGGCCCCCGTTCGGCATAGACGGCCAGTTGTGGAACGCCCTGGGGGAGCGGACATCCGAGTTGGTGGCGCTGCTGGGTGGGGGCGATGCCGAGGAGTCCGAGGTGACCGGCCTGGCCGGCGGCCTGACCGAGGTGCTCCGCAACCTGACCTGACCCCCGTGCCGGGCCTCGGAGGTCCGGCCGGGAGGTCCTGAGTGGCCAGGTTGCGCCGACCCCCCCCGTGAGGGAACCTCGGATCCCCGATCGGGACCGGCCCGTCGGAAGAACGAAGGGCACGGCCATGCGGTTCATCCAGATCATGGAGTACGAGCAGGACCCGGGTGAGGCGCTGGCCGAGATCCGGGGATACGCCGAGCAGGCCGGTGACGAGATCACCGTCCGACGGGTCACCGTGTGCAGCGACCGTGACAAGCCGGGCGTGATCGTGGCCATCGCCGAGTTCGACTCCTGGGAGTCGGCCAAGGTCAACGACGAGCAGGAGGTCACCCAGGAGGGTGCCGAGAACGCTCCGGACGGCACCACCTACCGGAACCTGGACGTGGTGGGCGTCGTCGAGATGTGAGCCGGCGGCCCCATCAGGGGCCGCGGATCTCAGGCAGCGACGGGTTCGGCTGAGCGAAGGGCCCGCCAGAGCGCCCGGTAGGTGGGCCACTCCAGGTCGCCGACGTAGCCGTCCTCGACGAGGGCGGCGTGCAGGCGTGGCAGGTTGCGGTACGGGACGGTCATGTCGGCATGGTGGGCCAGGTGGTAGCCCACACCGATCGGCGTCAGCACCAGGCGGGCGACGAGCGACTGCCTGACGTGGTGGGTGGTCCGACGCCGATCCTCGGATCGGGTCATGCCGGCGTGCTCGGCGATGGCCCGGAGCCGGTTCAGCACCTGGTACAGCGTCGCCCACGGGAGCACCCATAGCCCGAGGTACAACCATGGCTGTCCGGCCGACCAGAAGGCTGCGAACACGATTGCCTGTCCCGACAGGAACATGTAGGTGAGGCGACGGTGGCGGGCCTCTCCCAGTCGTTGGAACCGGGGCCGCACGATCCGGAACGCCGACACCCCGGTCAGGTCGCGGCGGTGCTTGCGACGCATCGAGGTGCGGGTGATCGGGTACTGCGAGTAGAGGATGAAGTCCGGTTCGCCGGGTCCGAACTCGTCACGATGGTGTCTGATGTGGCCGATCCGGTAGCCGTGGCCGCCGGTGCCGAAGGTCAGCCAGCCGATGAGCCTGATGCCGACCAGGTCATTGACCCGACGGTTCGAGAACAGGACCCGGTGGGCGGCCTCGTGGTGGAGGATGAACAGGCGGTTCTGCGCCACCGGCATCAGGAGGAAGGCCACCACCCAGGCGACGGGGTTGGCAATGGCCACGGCGGCCGCCACCACGGCGACGGGGAACAGGATCGCACCGGCGACCGTGAAGGCGTTGTCCAGGTTCGGGGTGCTGCGGAGCGAGTCCCGGAACTCGCCCTTCGGCCGGGCGTTGGGATGGAACCGGTCGCTTCCGGCGAAGTCCGGAACCGATGGCGCCATGCCGCCGGTCATGCTCGCGACGAGCGCCTCGTGGCGCGCTGCCTCGTCCACCGGGCTGGTGCTGTCCATGGCGACAGGATACAGATCGGTCCTCCCGTGGGCCCGTTCGGGCCGGGCCACCCTGACGCCGGTCGGGGCTACCCTCCGGCGGTGCCCGCCCCACCTGTCCGCCGTCCGGGTCCGAGCGGCCTGTTCCTGACCCCCGGGGCCGGCAGCGATCGCGACCACCCGGGCCTGGTGGCCCTCCAGGACCGGCTGGCACCCCTGGCGGTGGAGCGGATGGACTTCCCCTACCGGAAGGCCGGAAAGCCCTTCCCGGACCGTGCGCCGGCGCTGCTGGAAGCGGTGCGCGACGGCGTGGCTGCGATGGCCGCCGGCCACGACCTGGACCCGGACCGGCTGGTGCTGGGCGGGCGCAGCATGGGCGGGCGGATCTGCTCGATGGCCGTCGCGGAGGGCCTGCCGGCGGTCGGCCTGGTGCTGGTCTGCTACCCGCTGCACCCTCCGAAGAAGCCGCAGAACCTGCGGGTCGACCACTTCGGGTCCATCCACGTGCCCTGCCTGTTCGTGTCCGGGGACCGAGACGAGTTCGGGACGCCGGAGGAATTCGACGCCCACCTTCCGGCAATCCCCGGGCCCGTGACCGC
>DUAC01000093.1:0-47716 GCA_012961035.1 Acidimicrobiia bacterium | reverse complement strand
GCCACGACCTGAAGGGCTGCGACGAGTTGGTCTGCGACGCCGTCGAGGCCTGGCTGGCCGACACGTTTCCGACCTGACCCGACCTGTCGCCGGCCAATCAGGTCCCGTCGGGGGCTGCGCTGTCCGATGATGCGCCATCCGGGTCGGCGTCGCCGGGGTTCAGGACCTCCAGTTCCACGCGGGCCGTCTCCGGGAAGCAGCGCAGTACCAGCACGGCGGCCAGCACCGGTCCGATGGCGACGACCGTGAAGGCCGGTCCGTACGACCCGAACCGGTCGGCCAGCATCCCCACCACCAGTAGCCCGGTGGCGCTGCCGGCCACGCCGAGGGTGACGATCAGGCCGTTGGCCCGGGCCCTGTGCCTGGTCGAGAACAGCTCGGGTCCGTAGACGCCGAGGGCGACGGTCAACGAGCCCAGCACCGTGCCCGTCACGCTGGCCGCCCACATGGCGGCTCCCGCCGAGTGGTAGGCGACGAGGATGAAGGCCGTACCCCCGAGCAGCCCGACCGCGGCCACGCCCCTGCGTCCCCGGGTGTCGGCCAGCCGGCCGGCCACGAAGATGCCGATGCCGGCCGGGGTGCTCGTCATGAGGGTGAACAGGGTGATGCCGGTGGCCGAGTAGCCGCGGTGCTCCCTCAGGAAGTCGTTCTGGAACTGGCTGGCCGGTGCGGCGAACACCAGCAGGAGGAACGCCGCGGTGGCCAGCAGGAGCAGTCGGCGTCCCTCGATGCGCCTCAGGGCACCCTGGGACCGTCCGGTGGCAGTGGCGGTGGCGGTGGCGGTGGCGTCCGGGACGTTGGCGGTGAAGCGGCGGGACTCTGGAAGGCGCCGCCCGATCCCCACCAGGGCCGGGACGGCCAGCAACGGCACCAGGTAGATGACCCGCCAACCCCGGGGGTCCAGGTCGGCCACCGGGAGCACCCATACGGCCATGCCGGCGCCCAGGGCGGCGCAGAGGGCCAGCACGCTCACCCCGTAGGCCCGTGAGCCGCGGGGGAGTTCCTCTGCTGCGAAGACCCCGATCAGGATCCCCATGCCCATGGTCAGCCCCCGGGCCACCAGCTGGGTGCCCCCCAGGAACCAGAGTCCCGGTGAGAGGGCGCCGAGCGCCGTGGATGCCACGGCCAGGATGGCGGCGGCCGTCAGGAGGCGTCGTCTGCCGTGGGAATCGGCCAGGGCGACCACGCCCAGTGCCACGACGATGCCGAGACGGACCACGGCCAGCGTGACCCCCTGGGCGGTGGCGCTCCGCTGGAACTCGTCGCTGGCGAAGGTGATGGTCTGGGTGATGACGGTGCCCAGGTAGCCGTCGATGACCTGGATGCAGGCCAGGAGGCACAGCACCCGACTGGCCCGTGCATCCAGGCGGTCGGGTGGCGCCCACCACGGTACCTTCCTGGATCGGACGGCGCGGCGCAGCGGGAGCGCGAACAGGGGACGCCAGACACCCACGGCCGCCCGGTACTCGATGGTCTCCACCACCCGGTGGTGGCCGGCATCCGGTCGGCCTGCAGCCGGCGGGTGGATGCAGAGCGTTCGCACCCAGGCATGGAACGGACCGTGTGCCAGATCGAACCTGAGGGTCTCTCCGGAGGCCGACCCGATCCGGTCGGTCGGCTCGGGCGCCAGTTCGCGGACCAGGTCGTCTCGTGGTGCCCGGAGCTCGGACAGGCCGCGATCGTCCACCTCGTGGACGACCTCTACCGTCGTCATGGAACCGCTGGCGCCGTCGGGCGTGCTGGTGGTGATGGGCTGCCCTCCGGTCCGTCCGGCCGCCCACCATACTGAGGGGGTGGGTGCCGCCTCCGACGATTCGCATACGGAGACCAGCGGTCGTTCGGTCATCCGGGTCCGGCGATCGGGCCCGCTGTCGGGTTCCGTACGCATCTCGGGGGCGAAGAACTCCGTCCTGAAGCTGATGGCGGCCTCGGTGCTGGCCCCCGGTCGCTTCACCCTCCACAACGTTCCCCGGATCGCCGACGTGGCCCTCATGTCCGAGCTCCTGGAGGGAATGGGAGCGACAGTCGCCCATGGCGCCGCCGGTTCGGCGCCCGACGTCATGACCATCGACGTGCCCGAGGTGATGGTCCCGGAGGCGCCGTACGACCAGGTGGAGCGGATGCGCGCCTCCATCGTCGTCCTGGGTCCCCTGCTGGCACGGTTCGGCGAGGCCCGGGTGTCGGTGCCCGGCGGTGACGACTTCGGCCATCGTCCGATCGACATGCACCTCCGGGCCCTCGAGCAGCTCGGCGCCACGTTCACGACCAGCCACGGGTACATCCAGGGTCGGGCCGAGCGGTTGACGGGAGCGCAGGTACTCCTCGAGTACCCGAGCGTGGGGGCCACCGAGAACCTGCTCATGGCGGCGGTCAGGGCCAGGGGAACGACGGTCATCGACAACGCTGCACGTGAGCCTGAGATCGCCGACCTGGCTGCCTTCCTGAATGCCATGGGAGCCGAGGTGGACGGAGCGGGAAGCTCCACCATCACGGTGGAGGGGGTCGAGAGCCTGCACCCGGTGACCCATACGGTGGTGCCCGACCGCATCGAGGCTGCCACCTACCTGGCGGCGGTCGGCATGGCCGGCGGGTCCATACGACTGCTGGGTGCACGGGCCGATCACATGGTGATGCTGCTCGAGAAGCTCGGCGACATGGGGCTGCGGGTGGACGACGGTGGTGATGTCCTCGTGGCCACGGCATCGGACCGACTGCGTTCGGTGGACGTGTCGACCCTGCCGTACCCGGGGGTGGCGACCGACTACAAGCCCCTGCTGGTGGCGCTGCTGTCGGTGGCCGACGGGGTCGGGATACTCACCGAGAACGTGTTCGCCGGCAGGTTCAGGTACATCCCGGAGCTGGTTCGCATGGGTGCAGACATCCGCGTGGAGGGCCACCATGCCGTGGTGCGTGGGGTGGATGCGCTGTCAGGGGCACCGGTGCGTGCACCCGACATCCGGGCCGGTGCGGCCCTGGTGGTTGCGGGCCTCGCAGCCGAGGGTGAGACGGTGGTGGCCGATGCCGAGCACGTGGAGCGTGGCTATCAGGACCTGGTCGGCAACCTGGCCCGCCTGGGAGCCGACATCTCCTGAGGGCGTGTTCCTGCTCCTGAGGGCGTGTTCCTGCGACGCGTCCTGATGGGGTTTCCTGACGAGGCGCCCTGAGGGTCGCCGTCAGGCGTCGTCCTTCGGGCGTCCGGCGAGGCGCCGGGCCCGTCGGTCGGCCACCCAGAGGAGGGCTGCGACCACTGCCAGGGGTGCGGCCACCAGGCCGATCTCGTCCCAGCCGCCCTGGTGGGCCAGCAGCCGGATGCCCGGCAGGTGGTCGTGTGGCACCGTTCGAGCCTACGACTGCCGGGCATGTGCGTTGTGGGCCGGAATGCGGTGGCGTCGGCGTCCGATGCTGCGAGACTCTGCACATGTCGATCGACGTGATCACCGAGCCGGCCCCCGGCCTCCGGGTACGGGTGGAGAAGGTCATAGAGATCATCCGTCCGGCCATCCAGGCCGACGATGGCGACATCGAACTGCACGAGGTGGATGAGGCGACCGGCGAGGTGACGGTGGAGTTGACCGGCGCCTGTACCACCTGCCCAGCTTCGGACCAGACCCTGAAGGCCGGGATCGAGCGGATCCTGAAGGACCGGGTGGACGGTGTCACGTCGGTTCGCAACCTGGGTGAGACGCTCAACCCGGACGGTCCCATCGGGGCGCCCGACCCCGACGAGGGCACTGCCGTCTTCCTCTGAGGAGGGCTCCGGGCCGGACCCGGGGTGACCCGCCCGGTTCCATGGCAACCGGACCGGATGGTTACCCTCCGGCGGTGACCGAGTTGACAGAACAACCCCTCCTCCAGATCGACCGACGTGACGACGGCGTGCTCCTGGCCACCCTCGACCGGCCCAAGGTGAACGCCCTGGACACGGCGCTGCTCCACGAGATCGAGGCCATGGCCCGAGGCTGCTCGGAGGATCCTCCGGGTGCCGTGGTCATCACCGGTGCAGGCCGCATGTTCGCCGCCGGTGCCGAGCTGGCCGGGTTCGCCGACCCGGAGCTGCGTGGGGCCCAGGCCGATGCATTCCGCTCGGCGTTCGCCGCTCTCGAACGGATCCCGTGTCCCACCATCGCAGCGGTGAACGGCCTGGCCCTGGGCGGGGGCGCCGAGCTGGCCTGGTGCTGTGACCTCAGGATCCTGGGGGAGCGTTCGGTGTTCGGCCAGCCCGAGGTGCTCCTCGGCATCATCCCGGGTGGGGGCGCCACCCAGCGCCTGACCCGTCTGGTGGGCCGGTCCACGGCCAAGCGACTCATCTGGGGCGGAGCCCAGGTGGACGCCTCGGAGGCCCTGCGCCTCGGCCTGGCCGACGAGGTCGTTCCCGACGACGAGCTGCTGGACAGGGCACTGGCCCTGGCCGCCGGCTACGCGGCCGGCCCCCGGCTGGCCATCCGGGCGGCCAAGCGGGCCATCGACGAGGGCTCCGAGTTGTCCACGACGGCAGGCGTGGACCTTGAGCTGGACCTGTTCATGGAGGTCTTCGAGACGGACGATGCCCGACACGGCGTTGAGTCATTCTTCCAGCACGGTCCGGGGAAGGCCACCTTCAGCGGTTCGTGAGGGGCTGACCGGTCCCGCCGGGCCACTGGCGCCCTCCCGGCCCACGGGCCTAGATTCCGCGCCGTGGACGATCCCTTCCTCACCGCATTCCACCACCTGGCCGTCGCCCAGGGTGCCGACCGTCCCGATCTGGAGCGGCCCATGGCCCTGTTGGCCGACGCCCTGGGCGGGGTCGTACCTGCGCCGGAGCGGCCACGGACCACCCTGCCGGTAGTTGACGAGCACCTGGCTTCCACCCTGGCGGCCGGGGAGGGGCCGGTAGCCGACCTGGCCCGGATGATCGCACCCCGGACCTCCTGGGCCGCGCCCTACCCCGACTACGCAGGGGAGCCGGACATGGACGCCATGCGTCTCGGCTACGCCTACTCGCCGATCATCGGAGCCGCCGAGGATGCCGTCTCGGGAGATGCGGCGACGCCCGTGTACCTCAGCGACGAGCTGTTCGCCGGCATGGTCCTCCAGGGTCCGGGCATCACCTACCCGTCCCATGCCCACAAGGCCGTCGAGGTCTACTGGGCGATCACCGGCTCGGCCGACTGGCAGAAGGGCGACGAGTGGTCCACCCACGGCCCGGGTTCGGTGATCCTCCACGAGACGGGCGTCCGCCATGCCACCATCACGGGCAGCGAGCCCCAGTTGATGTTCTTCGCCTGGGTCACCGACCCTGCCTGTGTGCCGGTCATCATCCGTCTCTGAGGACCGGTAGGGGTTCGACCCCGGGGCCCTGTGGCCATCCGGGGCGCACAGGTGTCCACAGGCCCGGCCGGTACGGTTCGCCGATGGATTCCCCGCCGGACGCCGACGTCTGCCACTGGCATCCCGGGAACCGGGCCGGCGTACGTTGCCAGCGCTGTGACAGGCGTATCTGCGCCCTCTGCATGCACTCCGCCTCGGTCGGATTCCACTGTCCCGAGTGCCTGGCGCCCAGGCCCTCCCAGCGATTCTCTTCCCGTTGGGCGCCGTCAGCCGGTGGGCTGGGGGTCCCCGCCCGGTCGGGGCGCGATGCCACCAGCGTCCTCATCGGCCTGAACCTGGCCGGCTTCGCCCTCATGGTGCTGGCAGGTGGAACCGGCTCGAGGATCTACGACCGGTTCGCATCCGGCGGTGGCGCCGTGACCGGCGATCACGGCCTCCTCGGTGGGTGGGCGCCGTACGTCGGCATGGATGCGGTGGTGGGCGTGTCAGCCGGCGAGTGGTGGCGCCTCGTGACAGGAGGGTTCCTCCACGGCGGCCTCCTCCACCTGGTCTTCAACATGTTCCTGCTCTGGATGCTCGGCCAGCAGCTCGAGCACCTGCACGGACCGGTCCGGTACGTGGGCCTCTACCTGGGTTCGCTGGCGGCCGGTTCGCTGGGCGTGATGCTCGTGGCGCCGATGTCGTTGACCGTCGGGGCATCGGGAGCCGTGTTCGGCCTGATGGCGGCCACCGTCGTCCACCAGGTGCACCGCGGCGTGAACCCGTGGCACACGGGCCTGGGTGGCCTGGTGGTGGTCAACCTGGTGTTCACCTTCGGCCGGCCCGGGATCAGCATCGGCGGCCACCTTGGTGGCCTGGTCGGCGGAGCGCTGCTGGCGTGGCTGCTGGACACCTGCGACCGGCGACGGTTCCGGTCCATCGTGGGCACGTCGGTCCTCTACGGCCTGCTGGTGGCCTTCCTGGCCGCCGGTGTCTGGACGGCTGGTCAGTGGATGGACCCGCTGCTGGGCTGAGGCCCTTCGGGGACCATGATCCGGCCATGGCCGACATCGAGTTCTTCTGGGATCCGATCTGCCCGTTCGCATGGCAGACCTCCCGCTGGATCCGGCGCGTCGCCGGGTTGCGGGGCCTGACGATCGATTGGCGTTTCATCAACCTCTCCATCCTGAACGAGGAGCGCTACGACGACACCGGTTCACTCGAGGGCAAGCGGGCACCCCACGAGCGGGGCCGTCGGATGCTGCGGGTGGCCGCCTCGGTCCGCGCCGCCGAGGGTGACGCTGCCATGGGTCCGCTCTACGAGGCGTTCGGCGAGACGCTCTGGTCCCACGAGGCGGACTCCGGAGCCGACTTCCTGGACCACGTGGCAACCGCCGGGCACCTGGCCGAGGTGCTCACGAGGGCGGGCTTCGATGCCGGCCATGCCGAGGCGGCCGATGACCCCTCGTTCGACGACGTGCTGCGTGCCGAAACCGAGGAGGCCGTGGGACGGACCGGTCGGGACGTCGGCACGCCGATCATCACCTTCGGACCGCCGGACGGGCCATCCATCTTCGGGCCGGTCATCTCGGCCGTGCCCGACACCGACGAAGAGTGCCTCGAGTTGTACGACGCCACCCTCACGCTCTGCCGGTTCTCCACCTTCTCCGAGTTGAAGCGCAGCAACCGACCGCCGTTGGACCTGCCGCTCCTGGCCAGTCGGGCCGACTGAACACGGCGGGGGTCGGTGCGATCCGGCCTACCGCTTCGACCAGACCGACACGTGGGCCGGCGAGGTGTCATCGAAAGTGGTGCAGTGCCAGTCCTCCCAACGGTCCTCGAGTTCCAGCCCGGCGGTTGCGGCCATGACGTCCAGCTGCTCGGGAGTGGCGTAGCGCAGCACGTAGGGAAAGAGCCGGCTCCCAGCGGCGCTGATCTCGATCCGTTGGCCGGTGATCACCTGTTCGGCCTGGTCCACCTTCACCACGTCCAGCAGAACCCGGTCCAGGTCCACGTCGCGGACCGAGACACCGTCCCTGGCCATCTCCGGGTCCGGCACGAAGGCCTCCACCAGGAACCGACCCCCACTTCGCAGGAGGCGGGCCGCCGAGGCCATGCACGCCGACTGGGCCTCGGCCGTCGTCAGGTTGAAGAAGGTGTTGAAGCCGACGAGGACAACGGCGAAGGAACCGTCGGCCAGGCCGGGAGGTGCCGCCATGTCGCCCTCCACCAGGGTCAGGTGTTCCGATCCGGGTTTGGCCCGCAGCAGGTCCAGCATGGCCCCCGAGGCGTCCAGACCGGTGACCTCCAGCCCGTGGTCGGCCAGCGCCAGGGCCAGCCGTCCGGTGCCGACGCCCAATTCCAGTACCGGTCCGCCCCCCGCCAGACCGGCGACGCCATTGGCGACATCCGCCGGTGTGCCGATACGGGTGAGGGCAACCCCACCGTCATCGCCGTACCACTCGTCGTAGACCTCGGCATGTCGATCCCCGTAGGTGCTCTCGTCGTAGCCGTCCATGGGGGCAGTCTGACCCGATCCGGTGGGGCCGCCAACCGGCTGGGTCGTAGCCTCTGACCCATGGATGGCGTCTACCTGGACCATGCCGCCAGCACGCCGGCCCGGCCCGAGGTGGTCGAGGCGATGCTGCCGTGGCTGTCCGAGCACCCCGGGAACCCGTCGGGTTCCCATGCCGTGGCGCGTGCCGCCCGGCGGGCCATCGACGATGCGCGGGACCTGGTGGCCGCCCTCGTGGGAGCCCAACCCGGCGAGGTGGTGTTCACCAGCGGCGGCACGGAGGCCGACAACCTGGCCGTGGACGGAGTCGTGCGATCCACCGGCTGCCTACCGGCCTGCAGTGCGGTCGAGCATCCGGCGGTGCTGGCCCCCGTGGCCGAGGCGGGCGGCATCGTGGTTCCGACCGATGCCGGTGGCCGGATCGACCTGGGTGCCCTGGCCGAGGTCCTCTCCGCGGTCGACGGGATCGGCCTGGTATCGGTGATGCTGGTGAACAACGAGACCGGGGTGGTCAACGACCTGGATGCCGTCACGGCGGTGCTCGTGGAGGCCGCCTCCGACGCAGTGCTCCACACCGATGCCGTCCAGGCCGTCGCCTGGATGGACCTCACCGTGGCCTGCCGGAGTGCCGGGCTGGTCAGCCTGACCGGCCACAAGTTCGGTGGGCCGAAGGGTGCCGGCGTCCTGATAGTCAGGTCCGGCGTGGACCTGGCCCCGGTCCTGCGCGGTGGTGGCCAGGAACGCGAACGCCGCAGCGGCACGCAGAACGTGCCTGCCATCGTGGGCCTGGGCGAGGCGGCCCGCCTGGTGGTAGCGGATCGCGCTGCCACGGTGACGCGTGTAGGGGCGCTCAGGGAGCGCCTCGAGGCAGGCCTGCTGGCTGCCGTACCGGACAGCCACCTCACCCTTCCAGAGGGCACCCCCCGTACGCCGGGGGTGGCCCACCTCTGCTTCAGGGGCGTCGAGAGCGAGTCCCTGCTGTTCCTGCTGGAACGCGACGGCGTGTCGGCCAGTGCCGGCTCGTCGTGTGCCAGCGGGGCCCAGGAGCCGTCGCACGTGCTGGCCGCCATGGGCGTAGAGCGGGGGTCGGCCCTGGGATCCCTGCGGCTCTCGCTGGGCCACGCCTCCGGTGACGGCGACGTGGACCATGCCCTGGCGGTGATCCCGTCAGCGGTGGCCAGGCTCCGGGAGCATGATCCCGTGGGGGGATCGGCGTGACCGTCCGGACCGATCCCACCCGGGTGATGGTGGCCATGTCGGGTGGGGTGGACTCATCGGTGGCTGCGGCACTCCTCCTGGAGGCCGGTCACGAGGTCGTGGGCGTGACGCTCCGGCTCTGGGGTGGGGAGTCGGATTCAGGCTGCTGTGCCGTGTCGGACGTGGACGATGCCAGGCGGGTGGCCGATGCCCTCGGCATCGACCACCACGTGTTCAACCTGGGAGACCACTTCGAGTCGATGGTCGTGGCCCCCTACGTCGCCGACCATGCGGCCGGCCGGACCCCCAACCCGTGCATCGAGTGCAACCGCCATGTCAAGTTCGGCCGTCTCATGGATCGTGCCGGGGCGTTGGGCTTCGCTCTGCTGGCTACCGGCCACCACGCCCGCGTGGTCGAACGGCCCGATGGCACGCGTCGCATCGCCCGGGCCGTGGATTTGGCCAAGGACCAGTCGTACGTACTGAACATGTTGGACCAGGACCAGCTGGCCGGCCTCCTCCTCCCGATCGGCGACCTCACGAAGGCCGACGTGCGCCGACGGGCCGCCGCCCTGGGCCTCCGGACGGCGGACAAGCCCGACAGTCAGGACGTCTGCTTCATCACCCGCCAGCATGGCCGTGGGGACTTCCTGGGCCGGCGCCTCACCCTCACCCCCGGACGGGTGGTGGACGGCTCCGGTGCCGAGGTGGGTTCGGTGGCCGCCGTCGAGCTGGTGACAGTCGGGCAGCGTCGGGGCATGGCCCTCGCCGGGGGAGTCGCACCCCGCTTCGCCGTGGACGTCGACGTCGCCGCCGCCACCGTCACGGTCGGACCGGTCGGGGACCTCCTGGTGGACGCCACACCGGTGGAGGCCTTCTCGTGGGCCGACGGTCCGGTGGATGGGATGCTCCTCGTGCAGACCAGCGCCCACGGTTCGAGTGACCCAGCGGTGCTGGACGGCGACCTGGTGCGCTGGTCCGAGCCCCACATGCGGGTGGCGCCCGGCCAGAGCGTCGTGTTCTACGACGGCGACGAGGTCCTGGGCGGTTCCATCGCCCGCCGCGGCTGAACCGGCCAGCCGGCTGTCAGCCGACGGGCAGTCGTCGTAGTGCGGCGGCGGCCAGCACCACGTCTGGTCGTACCGGCGAGCAGAGGAAGGCGTGGATGGCCCGCACCTCAACCGCCCGTGCTCCGGCTGAGCGACCCCTGCCGGCTGGAAGCACGTCGTGGGGTTCCCGGCACATGACCTCCAGGGCCAGGCCACGGGCCTGCTGTGAGAAGTCCAGGGCATCGGTGTCCGCTGGCGCCGCCCTGATCCGGAACAGGCCGGATCGTTGGAGCAGCGTCGGTTCGGCCAGCGCCAGGTGGTCGTGGAGGACGAACCCGGCGGGCACGAGCACGATCCACCGTCGGGACAACCGGTGGAGTGCCCGGATGGCCACGCCTGCCGTCGGCACACCCACGATGGTGAGGATGGCTCCGGCCACCCAGCGGCCGTCGATCAGCAGCACCGGCCCCAGGGCCAGGCCGCCGATGGCGACGAGGGTCGCCACCGGACCCAGCACCACGACCACGGGACCCGGAGCCCGGAGTCCGAAGCGCCGTTCGTCTCCGTACGAGGCGCCGTCCACGAACCGGTCAGCCACCGGTGCCGAGAAGGCGGCCACCACCACGACCATCGCCATGAGCAGCCCGGGTGCCGTCGAGATGGCCCCGCCGCCGGCCGGGGCACTCCAGATCGCCACGATGGCCACCGCAGGGGCTCCCAGCCTCAGTGCCGTGAGCGTCACCGGAAGCGGGATCAGGGTGGTGGTCAGGCCGATGGCCCAGAGCGCCCAGAGGGCCACCGATGCCACCGAGCGGGGGCCGGTGGAGACGTCGTGCAGGGCGTCGGCCACGGCCGGCCCGAGTGCCACCGGCAGCACCAGCCATGCGCCCCGGAGGCCGGCCACGACGGCGTGTTCGCTGCGTCGACCCGGGACCCGGACATCGGCGATCTCCTGCGGGGTCGTGCTGCCTGCTCGGGAGGTGCGTGCCACCACCTCAGGTTACGGGCCGTGGGATCCACCTACAGGTCGTCGGTTCCGGGCACTCGTCGGCCCGGAGGGTGAATCGGGCTACCGGTAGGATCGGTGCATGAGCGACGTTGAGAGCCGGATCGACGAGCTCCGTGTCCTAGTCGGCTTCCATTTCGACCGTTACCACGCCGAGGATGATCCGCAGATCCCGGACGCCGACTACGACGCACTCGTGGTGGAGCTCCGGACCTTGGAGGCCGAGTACCCGAACCTGGCCACCGACGATTCCCCCGCGCTCCGGGTCGGCGTCCCAGGACGGTCCACCTTCGACGAGGTGGTCCACCGGGTTCCCATGCGTTCGTTGGACAACGCCTTCAATGTCGACGAGCTGCGCGCATGGTCCGAACGGGTCCTTCGCCGCCTCGGGGGCGATCCCGGAAACGGTGCGCCCACCCTGTCCTGGACCTGCGAGCTGAAGTTCGACGGCCTCGCCGTGTCCCTCCGCTACGTGGACGGCCTGCTGGTCCAGGCTGCCACCCGGGGTGATGGTCGGGCCGGCGAGGACGTCACGGCCAACGTCAGGACCATCGGCGACGTGCCCACCCGCCTGTCCGAGGGCGCCCCGCCGGTTGTGGAGGTCCGCGGTGAGGTCTACATGGGACTCTCGGCCTTCGCTGCGTTGAACCTCGCCCAGGTGGCAGCTGGCCAGAAGGAGTACGTGAACCCCCGCAACACGGCAGCCGGTTCGCTGCGGCAGAAGGACGCTGCGGTGACCGCCACCCGGGACCTCTCGTTCTGGGCCTACCAGCTGGGCGAGGTGGTGGGCGGGCCCGAGCTGGGCTCGCATGGCGACACCCTGGCCTGGCTGGCCACCCTCGGCCTCCCGGTGAACGAGCGGATGGAGCGCTTCGCCGACTTCGAGGACGTCGTCGACCATGTCGACCGGGTGGCTGCGTCGCGCCACGACCTCGACTACGAGATCGATGGGGTGGTCGTCAAGGTCGACGACCTCGGGTTGCAGGATCGACTGGGGTTCACCGCCAGGGCACCACGTTGGGCCATTGCCTTCAAGCTCCCGCCGGAGGAGCGCACCACGCGCCTGCTCGACATTGAGGTGTCCATCGGACCCGGAGGCCAGGCCACCCCCTTCGCCCGTCTCCAGCCGGTGTTCGTGGGCGGATCCACGGTTGCGGCCGCCACCCTCCACAATGCCGACCAGGTTCGCCAGAAGGACGTCCGCCCCGGTGACGTGGTGGTGGTACGCAAGGCTGGCGATGTCATCCCGGAGGTGCTGCGTCCCGTCCTGGCCGAGCGGCCCGGGGGACTGCCCATCTGGACCTTCCCGACGTCGTGTCCGGAATGTGGCGAACCGCTCTCCCGTACCGAGGGCCAGGCGGCCACGTTCTGTACGAACCACGCCTGCCCCCGGCAGGTCCGGGGACGCATAGAGCACTTCGCATCGCGTGGGGCAATGGACATCGAGGGCTTCGGCGAGCAGCGGGTCGACCTCTTCGTCGGCGAGGGCCTCCTGGACGACGTGGCCGGGGTGTTCACCCTGGACTACGACCGGATAGCGGCCATGGACGGGTTCGGCGAGACGTCGGTCAACAACCTCCGCCGTGCTGTGGAGGATTCCCGGGCACGACCCTTGGGGCGACTGCTCTTCGGGCTGCGCATCCCGCACGTGGGCACGACGGTGGCCGACCTGATGGCGTCCGCCTTCGGTGACCTGGACGGTCTGGAGGCCGCCTCCCTGGAGGACCTGGAGGCCGTCGACGGGCTGGGTCCGATCATCGCTGCCAGCGTCCACGGGTGGATTCGGCTGGCGTCCAGCGGTGACCTGCTGGCCCGCCTGAGGTCCGCCGGCGTGAACCTCGTTGCCGAGGCCGGACCGGCCGGCGATGCCGACGTGCCCCGGGTGCTGGTCGGATTGTCCGTCGTCGTCACCGGAACGCTGGAGGGCTTCAGCCGTGACGAGGCGAAGGCGGCGATCCTGGCCCGGGGCGGAAGGTCGCCGGGCAGCATCTCGGCGAAGACCACCGCGCTGGTCGTCGGCGAGGGTGGCGGGTCCAAGGCGACCAGGGCCGGGGACCTCGGGGTGCCGATCCTGGACGAGGCGGCGTTCGTCGGCCTGCTGGCCACCGGAGAGCTACCCGGCTGAGGCCGGGCCGGCTGGTCGGGGTCCGGGTTCAGCCGTCCACCCGGAAGCACCAGTCGATGGTGGCGGTGCGGTCCGGGTTGCGGACCGGCCAGTAGCGGACGGTGGCGCATACGTCCTGGGCCGGTAGGCGATCCAGGACGAGGCCCTCGTCGGGCCGGAAGATGACCGAGTTGAGGGCCTTCTGGATCCGCTGCTGGTCCAGCGGTACCGCCGTTCCGCCGATGTGGAGGATCTCGCCGGTCCACCCGGCGGTGAGGATCGCTCCGACGTTGGCCTGGGGTAGGACCGTGTCGCCCCTTGGGGGTAGCAGCTCGCTGATCGCCGGGTTCGTGTCCACTGACAGGTCGCCGGGATTCCGGGTGGGCAGCAGCGCGGTCAGGACCAGGATTCCCACGCCCACGCCCATCATCACGCTGATCACGAGGGCATTCCGGCGGGTCACCGGTGCAGGCTATCCAAGGGGTCGGTACGGGTAGCCTCAGGGGGTGACCGACGGACCGTTCGGGGATGATCCCCGATTATCCGCCAATGCCCCCACTCAAGCACCGGGGTCGGCTGGCGCCCAGAGACAGGCCATGGGAGGCCGGCTGCTCGGCGGGCGGTACCGGCTGGGCGAGGCCATCGGAACCGGCGGTTCCGGAACCGTCTACCTGGCCGATGACCTCTCCCTCGGTCGCCAGGTGGCTGTCAAGGTCCTGCACTCCTCCCTGGTGGGCGACGAGGCCTTCGTGGAACGGTTCCGGAGCGAGGCACGTCTGGTGGCGTCTCTGGCCGATCCCCACGTGGTGTCCATCTTCGACTGGGGGGTGGACGGACAGGCCTACCTGGTGACCGAGTACCTGGGCGGCGGCAGCCTCCGGAGCATCCTCTCGGCGGGCCGCACCCTCAGCCCATCCCAGATGCTGATGGTCTCCCTGGAGGCCTGCCGGGCCCTGGACCACGCCCACAGGCAGGGCATCGTGCATCGGGACGTGAAGCCGGCCAACCTGCTGTTCGGGCAGGACGGACACCTCCGCATCGCCGACTTCGGGCTGGCCGAGGCACTCACCGGAGCGGCCAGCCGCGAGCTCTACGGCGGTGGTGGCGTGATCGGAACCGCCCGCTACGCCTCGCCGGAGCAGGCCCGCGGGGCAGCCCTTGACGGGCGATCCGATGTCTACGCGCTGGCGCTCTGCATGGTCGAGGGGATCACCGGCCACCTTCCGTTCGTGGCCGACACCCTGGAGGGCACCCTGAGTGCCCGCATCGACAAGGACGTGCCCATACCCGATGCCCTGGGAGCCCTGGTTCCCGTGGTGGCACACGCCGGTGCCGCCGATCCGGAAAATCGTCCCACGGCACGCGAGTTGGGACGAATGCTGCTGGACATCGCCGGACGCATGGCGCGACCGGAGCCGCTGCCGCTCGTCGGTCCCGGCGAGGTGGGAGCAGCCCCGATGCCGGGCGAGTCCGACAGGGTCGCCCCGACCGTGTTCCCGTCCCAGCCGGTGACGCCGGTTCCCGCCTCACGGGCCTCGCAGAGGCCGGTGGGTCCCCGCCGTCGCTGGACCGGCATCCTGCTGGCCGGCCTCCTGGTCGTGGGAGCCGTAGTGGGCGGCATGCTCGTCCGAGAGGCCGCCAGGCCCACGCAGCGGGCCCTGCCCACCCTCGTGGGTTCCTCGGGCGACAGCGCCCGCTCGCTGCTGACCGAGTTGGGCTGGCTCGTGGAGAGGCGTGACGTGAGGCGCAACGGCACCAGTGCCGGTGAGGTGCTGGACATGCGACCTGTGGCAGGTACCCGGCTTGCGGCCGGCGAGACGGTCCTGCTGGAGGTCTCCCTCGGATCGGAACGCCTGCAGATACCGGTCGGCCTGGTCGGGGTGAGCCTCTCGGAGGCCGGCCGACTGCTGGCCGACGTCGGCCTGGTCGCCGGTGAGGTGACCCTGGTGGACAGCGAGGAGGTGGCGGCCGGCCTGGTGGTGGAGGTCCTGACGGTGGCCGACACCGTCCCGCTCGGCGACGCCGTGGACCTCCTGGTCTCGGACGGGCCCCTTCCCCGGTTCGTGCCGCAGGGCCTGGTCGGGTTGATGCCGGCCGACGTGGTGGCCGAGCTGATCGCCATCCGGCTGGCTCCGACCATGGGCGAGGAGCACGACGAGTGGGTGGTGGCAGGTCGCGTCTCAAGGCTGGAGCCGGTTGCCGGCACACGGGTGGAGGTGGGTGACGACGTCCGGGTCGTGATCTCCCTGGGCGCACCCGAGCGGGCCATTCCGGCCCTTGAGGGGCTGAACCTGGCATCCGCCGAGAGCAGGCTCCAGGTGTCGGGATTCCGCAACGTGGTGATCGTGGGGCTACCGGAATCAACGGATGGGACGTCGATCGACCGTACGGGCCTCGTGGTCCTGTCCCAGGATCCGGCGCCTGCCCGGCGCTCCCTGCCCGACGTCGAGGTCACCCTCGTCGTCGGCGCCGGTTGAACCCGTAGCGTGGCCGCCCGATGACTGAACGGATCACCCGCCAGGATGTTGCCCATGTGGCGGACCTGGCCCGGCTCTCGCTGACCGACGACGAACTGGATGCCTTCACCGTCCAGTTGGCCGACATCCTGGACCATGCTGCCGACCTGGACGCACTGGACCTCGCCGACGTGTCGCCCACCGCCCACCCGCTGCCGTTGGTCAACGTCTTCCGGGACGACGTGATCGGCCCGACCAGCGACAGGGACGAGGTGCTGGCAGCGGCGCCATCGGTGGAGGATTCGCAGTTCAAGGTGCCGCCCGTGCTGGGGGAGGGCCTGTGAGCGCCCGCCACCTGGCGGAGGCGGTCAGGTCCGGCGCCCGTTCCGCCCGCTCGGTGCTGGACGAGCACCTGGATGCGATCTCGGCCCGTGAGCCGGAGATCCACGCCTTCAACGTGGTGCTGACAGAGGAGGCGACGGCCGCCGCCGACGAGATCGACCGTCGGGTGGCAGCCGGTGAGGATCCCGGACCGCTGGCCGGCGTTCCGGTCGCCGTCAAGGACAACATGTGCACCCGCGGGATCCCCACGACCTGCTCGTCGCGGATCCTGGAGGGGTGGATTCCCCCCTATGACGCCACCGTCGTGGAACGCCTGGCTGCCGCCGGCGCCGTCATGGTCGGCAAGACCAACCTGGACGAGTTCGCCATGGGCAGCTCGACGGAGAACTCGGCTTTCGGCGTGACCCGAAACCCGCTGGACACCACGAAGGTTCCGGGTGGATCGTCGGGTGGATCGGCGGCAGCGGTGGCGGCGGGCTTCGTGCCGCTCTCGCTGGGTAGCGACACCGGCGGTTCGATCCGCCAACCGGCGGCGCTCTGCGGCGTGGTCGGCGTCAAGCCCACCTACGGGGCCGTGTCGCGCTACGGCCTGGTGGCCTTCGCATCCAGCCTGGACCAGATCGGGCCGTTCGCCCGCACGGTCTCCGACGCCGCCCTGCTCCTGGAGGTGATCAGCGGGCATGATCCGCTGGACTCCACGTCCATCCCGGAGGCACCTGCCGACCTCACCTCGGTGCTGGACCGGGGCGTGGAGGGCATGCGCATCGGCATCATCGAGGAACTCTCGGGCGATGTCCTGGAAGGCATAGCCGGAGACGTCCGGGCCCGGCTGGGCGAGGCCGCCGCCGCCCTGGAAGCCGCCGGGGCCACGGTGGAGACCACCTCGGTGCCATCCACCGTGTACGGGCTGTCGGCCTACTACGTGATCGCCCCGGCCGAGGCCTCCTCGAACCTGGCCCGCTACGACGGCGTGCGGTTCGGCCTACGGGTGGACGCCGCGACATCGGGTGAGATGCACTCGGCGACGCGCACCGCCGGCTTCGGCGACGAGGTGAAGCGCAGGATCATGCTCGGTACCTACGCCCTCTCAGCCGGCTACTACGACGCCTACTACGGCAAGTCCCAGAAGGTCAGGACGTTGATCGTGGACGACTTCGCCCGGGCCTACGGTCGCTACGACCTGCTCCTCAGCCCGACGAGCCCCACCACGGCCTTCAGCCTCGGCGAGAAGACCGCGGATCCGATGACCATGTACCTCACGGACGTCTGCACCATTCCGTCGAACCTGGCCGGCCACCCGTCCATGTCGGTGCCGTTCGGCGTGGGGGACGACGGCATGCCGGTCGGCGTGCAGGTCCTCGCCCCGGCCATGGGCGAGCCGGCCATGTTCAGGGCCGCGGCGGTACTCGAGGCGGCCGCACCGCCCGGAGCGGCAGCGTGAGCGGCAGCGCTCCCGAGATCGTCCCGGGCTGGGAGACGGTCATCGGCCTGGAGGTGCACGCCGAGCTGGCCACGGTCACCAAGATGTTCAGCGGTGCACCCAACCGCTTCGGTGGAGAGCCGAACACCAACATCGACCCGGTCTCGTTGGGCCTGCCCGGCACGTTGCCGGTGCTCAACGGCCGTGCCGTGGAGCTGGCCATCCGGGTCGGCCTGGCGCTGAACTGCACGGTCCAGCGATCGGTGTTCGCCCGCAAGAACTACTTCTACCCGGACATGCCGAAGGACTTCCAGATCTCGCAGTTCGACCTCCCGATCAACGGTGAGGGCTGGTTGGAGCTGGCCGACGGGCGTCGGATCGGCATCGAGCGGGCCCACCTCGAGGAGGACACGGGCAAGAGCACGCACGTGGGTGGTGGCGGCCGGATCCACGAGGCCGGACACTCCCTGGTCGACTACAACCGTGCCGGCGTGCCGCTCATCGAGATCGTCGGCAGGCCCGACCTCCGGGGGACCGAGGACGCCCGCGCCTACGTCAGCGAGCTCCGCTCGATCCTCGTCGCCATCGGCGCCTCCGACGGGAAGATGGAGGAGGGGTCCATGCGGGTGGACTGCAACGTGTCGGTCCGCCCGGTAGGCCAGGTGGAACTGGGCACCCGTTGCGAGGTGAAGAACATCAACTCGCTGCGGTCCCTGGGTCGTGCCATCGAGTACGAGTCCCGCCGGCAGGTGGACCTCCTGACTGCCGGCGAGCGCATCGAGCAGCAGACCAGGCACTGGAACGAGGACGAGGGTCGGACCCACAAGCTGCGTTCCAAGGAGGAGGCCTTCGACTACAGGTACTTCCCGGAACCCGACCTGATGCCCGTCGAGCCGTCCGAGGAATGGATCGCCGAGATCCGTGCCGCCCTGCCCCTGCTTCCGAGGGAGCGGCGCCACCGCCTTGCCGAGGCTGCCGGCGTGGAGACGTCCGCCACCTCCCTGACCGTGGACCGGGGCCTCGACGACCTGGCCATGGCCACGATCCACCTGGGCGCCGACGCAGGTCGGGTGCTGGTTCACCTCGAGAACAACCTGGCGGACGGGGTGGGCCTCCTCACGGCCGAGTCGTTCGCCGCCCTCATCGCCCTGGAGACCGGAGGCGACCTGACCGCCACACAGGCCAAGACGGTGCTGGCCTCCCTCGTGGCCGAGGGTGGCGATCCGGCTGCCATCGCTTCGGCGAAGGGGTTCGAGGCCATGGACTCCGGCGAGCTGGAAGCCATCGTGGACCGCATCATCGCCGAGCATCCCGACGACTGGGCCGCCCTCATCGCCGGTGACGACAAGGAACGGAAGAAGAAGTCCGGGTTCTTCGTCGGCGAGGCAATGAAGGCCACCCGGGGCCAGGCCGACGGCCGGGCTGTCAACGAGTTGCTGGCCCGCCGCTCAGCCGGCTGACAGCCGACACTCCTCAGGTCCGCTCTGCGCCCACCACCTGCCAGCGATCCCCCAGGAACCGCAGGCCCAGGGTCATCGACCTGGCGGCGAAGAACAGCCAGAAGGCCGCCCAGAGCCATCCGATGCCGAGGTCGGCCAGACGGCCGACCACCATCGCGGTTACGGCCAGCCCGGCTGCACCGACCATGGCGGCAGCCATGAAGCGCTGGTCGCCCGCCCCGATGAGGACGCCGTCCAGTGCGAAGGCCACGGCGCCCAGCGGTGCCATGAGTGCCGAGTGCAGCAGTAGGAACCCGGCCACGGCCACCACGTCCGGGTCCGACGTGAAGATTCCCGCCACGTCGCCACGCCATATCGCCAGGGCCAGGCCCCCGAGCACGCCGACTGCCACCGACCAGAGGATGGTCCTCGTGCCGATCCGGCGCGCTGCGGCGGCGTCACCGGCCCCCAGGCGTTCGCCGACCATCGTCTGGGCGGCGATGGCCGCTGCGTCCATCATGAGGACCAACAGCATCCACGTCTGGAACGCCACCTGGTGGGCGGCCACCTCCACGTCGCCGATCCGGGCGGCGACGGCAGTTCCCACGAGGAAGGTTCCGGTGAGGGAGAGGTTTCGCACCAGGAGCTGCGAGCTGACCGCCAGGAGGCGCACGATGGACCCGGGGCGGGGGCGAAGTGGGACGTCGTGGCGACGCACCTCGCGGCCGATCCAGATTATGAAGCAGCCGGCACCGGCCCACTGGGCGACCACGGTGGCCGCTGCAGAGGCGCCGATGCCCATGTCCAGCCCGAATACGAGCACCAGCTCCAGGACCAGGTTCAGAACGGCGGTGCCCACCGCCACCCAGAGGGGTCGCACGGTGTCGCGAAGGCCACGCAGGTAGCCGACCCCGGCCAGCATCAGCAGCATCGCCGGTGCGCCCAGCAGGCTGATCCGCAGGTAGGTGCCTGCGTGGCGGGCCGTGTCCCCCTCCGCTCCCAGCATCCCGATGAGACCGTCGGACATGGTGGATCCGGCCACGGCCAGGACCACGCCGAGGCCGAGGGCCAGCCAGAGGCTCTGGACGGCCTGCTCCGCGGTCCGACGCTGTTCGCCCGCTCCGGCCAGCCGGGCGACCGCCGCGGTCGTCCCGTAGGCCAGGAAGATGCACAGGCCGTAGCCGAACATGAGCACACCAGAGGCCACCCCGAGGCCACCCAGCTGGGCCGTGCCGAGGTGGCCCACGACGGCGGTGTCGGTCAGCACGTAGAGGGGTTCGGCCAGGAGTGCCCCGAGTGCCGGTATCGCCAACCCCAGGAGCTCCCGGTCTTCGCGCCCCAGGCGGGGTCTGAAACGGGGGTGGGCGACCATCGGGCGAGCGTAGGACCGCTCCAGGGTCATGACCCCACTGCACCGTCGGGTTCCGAGCGGGTGGCGGGTCGCGACTACGCGTAGCCTCACGACCATGAGTGATGTCACCCACGGGGGAATGAAGCCCCGCAGCCACGAGGTCACCGACGGCCCCAGCAGGGCGCCGGCGCGGGCCATGCTTCGAGCCATCGGTATGACCGAGGACGACTTCTCCAGGTCCCAGGTGGGCGTGGCGTCGTCGTGGAACGAGGTGACACCCTGCAACCTGCCGCTGGCCGATCTCGCCAGGCGCTGCAAGGAGGGGATCTCCGAGGCCGGTGGCTTCCCCCTCGTGTTCAACACCATCGCTGTCAGCGACGGCATCTCCATGGGCCACGAGGGCATGCGGGCCAGCCTGGTGAGCCGTGAGATCATCGCCGACTCGGTGGAGGCGGTCATGCACGCCGAGCGCCTGGATGCCTTCGTGAGCTTCGCCGGCTGCGACAAGTCGCTGCCCGGGATGCTCATGGCCGCTGCCCGGGTGAACCTCCCTTCGGTGTTCGTCTACGGCGGTTCGATAATGCCCGGCGAGCACCCCGATGGTCGGAAGTTGGACATCGTGAGCGTGTTCGAGGCCGTCGGGGCCCACGCCGTGGGCGACATCGACGATGAGGAGCTGCTGTCGATCGAGCGCGCCGCCTGTCCGACCATCGGCAGCTGTGCCGGGATGTTCACCGCCAACACCATGGCGGCGGTCGGCGAGGCCATCGGCATGTCGCTTCCGGGTTCGGCCGCGGCCGCGGCGATCGACACCCGTCGGTCCGACATCGCCTTCGCCAGCGGCCACGCCGTGATGAACCTGCTGCGCCTGGGCATCCGTCCACGCCAGATCATGTCCCGGGGTGCGTTCGAGAACGCCATCGCCGTGGTCATGGCCCTGGGAGGCTCTACGAACGCCGTGCTGCACCTCATGGCGATGGCCTTCGAGGCTGAGCTGGAACTCGAGTTGGAGGACTTCAACCGGGTGGCCGCCCGGGTTCCCCACCTGGCCGACACGAAGCCGCACGGGAAGTACCACATGGTCGACATCGACCGGATCGGTGGGGTGCCGGTGGTGATGCAGATGCTCCTGGACGAGGGAATCCTCCACGGTGACGAGATCACCGTGACCGGCCACACCGTGGCCGAGAACCTGGCGATGCTGGACGTGCCGGCTCCGGATGGCGACGTCATCCATGCCTTCGACGACCCGATCAACGCCCTAGGTGGGCTGGCCATCCTCCGGGGCTCGTTGGCGCCGAAGGGTTCGGTGGTCAAGGTGGCCGGGCTGGACTTCGACCGGTTCGACGGTCGTGCCCGGGTGTTCGACGGCGAGGACCTCGCCATGGAGGCCGTGCTGGCCGGACGCATCCAGGCCGGTGACATCGTGGTGATCCGCTACGAGGGGCCCAAGGGGGGTCCCGGCATGCGCGAGATGCTGGCCATCACCGGTGCCATGAAGGGTGCCGGCAGGGGCGGCGACGCGGCGCTCATCACCGACGGTCGGTTCTCCGGTGGAACCCACGGGTTCTGCGTGGGACACGTCGCGCCGGAGGCCGTGGACGGTGGTCCGATCGCCCTGGTCGCCGAGGGTGACCGCATCCTCATCGACGTCGCCAGCCACGCCATCGACCTGATGGTCGACGAGGCCACGCTCGAACAGCGCCGTGCCGACCTGAAGGACTTCCAGCCCCGCTACACCTCGGGTTTCCTGGCCAAGTACGCCGCCCTGGCCCTCGGCGCCGACAGGGGTGCCGTCACCCAGGCGTAAGCCCCTTCCAGGTTCCCGTGCCGGCCCACCGGGTCTCCTGCGTCGTTCAGGTGGGATGTCCGGCCCACATGCCGGACGACCGGGCGGCCGAGAGCATCATCCACGGTGCGGTCGCCACCGCCGCCGTCGACGACTGTCGGGCCACCCACCCGGGAACATCCAGCCTCACCTCGGCTGGAACGTGCAGGCCATCGCGGGGTGCCACGGCACAGGTCGGTAGGCGCTCCAGTGCCTCCGCCATGGCAGCCTCGGCCCGGTCTGCACCGCCTCCGTGTGCGTCTGGACCCGGATGGCCGTCTCCGTCTCCGGATCCGTCCCCGTAGAACGCCGGGTCGTGCAGCTGGTGCCACTTGTCGGCGCCCATGACCACAACGTCGTATCCCGAGGCCAGGTCGGCAACCAGCCGGGCGTCGCTGACCACCACCTCCAGCCAGGGGTGGTCGTCGGCCACCGAGTCGAGGACGGTACGCCGGGCCTCCACGGTCGTCCGACCGCCCTGCCGCTTGCCGAGGGGATCGCGCGACAGGGCCCAGACCACTCGGTCCAGGTTCCAGCGGCGCCGTGCGGCGTCGGCGATGGCGAGGTGGGCCAGCGTCGGAGGGTCGAAGGAACCGGGTTGGATGCCGCTGCGCACGTTCCCATGCTTGCCGATCAGGTCGCCGGGTGGCGGCACGGGCCCGTTGATCGGGCAGCGCGGTCCCGTCGGGCCGCCGGCACGGGTTCAGCGATGATCGGTGCGACGGGTTGTGGTCGTCGGGGCCGTCGGCGCATAATTGCGATCCATGCGGCTTTCTACGAGCACCTTCGCCCCTGAGGTAGTAGTACTGCCGTAGGCACGCGTCCTCCGCCAGACGGTTGCGTGCCTCGACCTCCCGTAGCGGGAGGTCGTTTCGCTTTTCGTCCCGAGTCCCCGAGAGTCAGAGCCCAATGGCAACAGAAGAGATGGACGGCGGTAGAGCCCTCATCCGTGCCCTCGAGAACGAGGGTGTCGAGGTCATGTTCGGGTTGCCGGGCGGGGCGATCCTGCCCGTCTACGACCCGATCATCGACTCGTCGATCCGGCACATCCTGGTGCGCCACGAACAGGGTGCCGGCCACATGGCGGAGGGCTATGCACACGCCACCGGTCGCCCGGGCGTCGCCATGGTCACGTCCGGTCCGGCGGCCACGAACATCGTCACCCCACTCTGCGACGCCTACATGGACTCGGTCCCGATGGTCGTCATCACCGGACAGGTCCCGACCGGCGCCATCGGCACCGATGCCTTCCAGGAGTGCGACACGACCGGCATCACCCAGTCGATCACCAAGCACAACTTCCTCGTCACCGAGGCCCAGGACATCCCGAGGACCATCAAGGAGGCGTTCCACATAGCGACCACCGGTCGCCCGGGTCCGGTCCTCGTGGACATCCCGAAGGACATCGTGGATCCGGGCAATCCGCGGTCGGCCATGACCTGGACCGATGACGTCACCATCGACCTGCCCGGCTACAACCCGCAGACCGAGGTCGACCCGGAGGCCATCCGGGCCGCGGCGGAGCTCATCCGGGCCTCCGAACGACCGGTGCTCTACGTGGGTGGTGGCATCCTGAAGGCACGCGCTGCCGATGCCCTGCGGGAGCTGGCCGAGTTGACCGGGATCAGCGTGGTCACGACGCTCATGGCCCGGGGGGCATTCCCGGACAGTCACGACCTCTGCCTCGGCATGCCGGGTATGCACGGCAACTTCACGGCGGTCACCGCCATGCAGGAGTCCGACCTGCTCATCGCCCTTGGCGCCAGATTCGACGACCGTGTCACCGGCCGCCTGGATGGCTTCGCTCCCGACGCCAAGATCATCCATGCCGAGATCGACCCGGCCGAGATCGGCAAGGTCCGCCCACCCGACGTGGCCATCCAGGGTGACGTGAGGGTGGCCATAGAGGCGCTCGTGGCCGAGTTCACTGCCAACGGCACCGGCGACGCCGACCGTGACGCCTGGAGGTCGAAGCTGAGCGGCTGGCAGGAGCGGTTCCCGCTGGCCTACGAGCCGTGGGTGCCGGGCGACCCCCTCAAGCCCCAGTACGTCATCGAGTGCCTGCGGGACGGCACCCCGGACGACACCATCGTGGCTTCCGGCGTCGGCCAGCACCAGATGTGGGCCAGCCAGTACTGGAAGTTCGACCATCCCTACACCTGGATCAACTCCGGTGGCCTGGGCACCATGGGCTTCTCCATTCCGGCGGCAATTGGTGCCAAGGTGGCCTTTCCGGACCGCATGGTGTGGGCTGTGGACGGCGATGGCTGCTTCCAGATGACTGCCCAGGAGCTGGTCACGGCCACCGTCGAGAACATTCCGATCAAGGTGGCACTCCTCAACAACTCATATCTGGGCATGGTCCGGCAGTGGCAGGAGATGTTCTACGAGGAGCGGTACTCGGAGGTCTTCCTGTCCAAGGACGTCCCTGACTACAAGATGTGGGCCGAGTCCATGGGTTGCGTGGGCATCAGGGTGGACGATCCCGAGGAGGTCGCACCGGCCATCGCCAGGGCCAACGAGATCAACGACCGACCCGTGGTGATCGACTTCCGAGTGGCCGCAGCCGAGAAGGTCTATCCGATGGTCCCATCGGGGGCCACGAACTCGGAGCTGCTGGTGCCTCCCTTCCAGCAGGACCAGCCCCGATGAACATCCAGGGACCGGACTACCGGTACCACACGCTGGTCGTGACCGTGGAGAACAAGTCGGGCGTGCTGGCACGTGTCGCCTCGCTGTTCGCCCGTAGGGCGTTCAACATCGAGTCGCTGGCCGTGGCTCCGACCGATGACGAGATGTTCAGCCGGATCACCGTGGTCGTGGACCTGGAGTCGGCTCCGCTGGACCAGATCGTGAAGCAGTTGGACAAGCTCGTGAACGTGGTGGAGATCCGTGAGCTGCACCCGGGCCACGCCGTGGAGCGCGAGCTGATGCTCGTGACGGTCTCGGCCGAGCCGGATCGCCGGGACGAGATAGTCGAGCACCTGGACCGGGCCGGCGGAAAGGTCCTGAGCGTGGGAACCGACCGCATGATGCTGTCACTCGTCGGCCCGTCCGCCCGGGTGGACGAGTTCGAGGACCTGCTGCGGCCGTACGGGATCGTCGAGTTGCAGCGCACCGGCAGGGTGGCCCTCGCCACCCTGGACGATGGCGACGGCCGGGGCCGGTAACAGGTCCAGCACGCCAGAACCAGACCAGCAAGCCAACCAGGACCAGCAAGCCCATATCCAGACCAGCCAAGACCAGCAAGCCAGGAGAATCCAGTGGCCAACATCTACTACGAGTCCGACGTCGACCGTTCGGCGATTGCCGACCGGAAGGTTGCGATCCTGGGGTACGGCTCCCAGGGGCACGCCCACGCCCTGAACCTGAAGGAGTCCGGCATCGACGTGTGCGTCGGCCTGCGTGACGGTTCCGCGTCGGAGGCCAAGGCCTCGGAGGCCGGCCTCGTCGTGAGGTCGCTGGCCGATGCCTCGGCGTGGGCTGACGTGATCATGCTCCTGATGCCCGACACCGACCAGGCGGCGGTCTACGAGGAGCACATCGCTCCCAACCTCCAGGCCGGCGACGCCCTGGCGTTCGCCCACGGCTTCAACATCCGGTTCGACCTGATCCAGCCCCCGGCCGACGTGGACGTGATCATGGTGGCCCCCAAGGGCCCCGGGCACCTGGTGCGCAGGACCTACGTGGAGGGCGGCGGCGTGCCGTGCCTCATCGCCGTCGAGCAGGACCCGTCGGGTGGCGCCAAGGCGCTGGCCCTGGCCTACGCCGATGGCCTGGGTGGTGCCCGTGCTGGCGTGATCGAGACGACGTTCACCGAGGAGTGCGAGACCGACCTGTTCGGTGAGCAGGTGGTGCTCTGCGGTGGTGTCACCGAGCTGGTCCGAAGCGCCTTTGACACCCTCGTGGACGCCGGCTACCAGCCGGAGATCTGCTACTTCGAGTGCCTCCACGAGCTGAAGCTCATCGTGGACCTCATGTACGAGCAGGGCATCGGTGGCATGCGCTTCTCGGTGTCGGACACCGCCGAGTACGGCGACCTCTCCCGTGGACCGAGGGTCATCAACGACAGCGTGCGTGAGACCATGAGCGAGATCCTCTCCGAGATCCAGAGCGGCCAGTTCGCCGAGGAGTGGGTGGCCGAGGCCCACAGTGGGCGGGAGAACTTCTACCGCCTCGAGGCGGAGGGTCGGGAGCACCGCATCGAGAAGGTCGGCAGCGACCTGCGGGCGATGATGCCGTGGATCAGCGCAGGCAGGGTCTCGGTCCAGGAGGCCTCAGGCGGCCAGGGCTGACCAACAGGCCCGACCACGGGCAACCGAACGCGACAGTGGCCCGCCCCTGGGGGCGGGCCACTGTGGTTTTCGCTGCGTTCTCCAGTTCATGGACCGGGCCATGGCCCGCCGGTGATGCCGCCGACCTGGTCAGCGGCCTCGGGTCAGCGGAGGCGCTGGACGACCATGGCCATGCCCTGGCCGCCGCCCACGCACATGGACTCCACGCCGAACTCGCCGCCGGTGTCCTCGAGGCCGTTCAGCAGGGTTGTCATGATGCGGGCACCGGTCATGCCGAACGGATGGCCGAGGGCGATGGCCCCGCCGTTCACGTTCAGCTTGTCCAGGTCGATTCCGATCTCGTCGGCCGAGGGCAGCACCTGGGCGGCGAAGGCCTCGTTGATCTCGAACAGGTCGATGTCGTCGGGTGTCATGCCCGCCCGCCCGAGGGCCTGGCGGATGGCCTGGATGGGGCCCAGGCCCATGATCTCCGGGCTGAGGGCCGAGACGCCGGACGAGATGATCCTGGCCAGCGGCTTGATGCCCAGTTCGGCTGCACGGGTGTCGCTCATGACCACCACGGCGGCGGCCCCGTCGTTCAGTGGGCAGGCGTTGCCGGCCGTCACGGTGCCGTCGGGACGGAACACGGGTGAGAGCTGCGACACCTTCTCGTAGGTGGTTCCGGGCCGGATGCAGTCGTCGGTGGAGACCACGGTGCCGTCCGGAAGCGTGTACGGGGAGATCTCCCGCTCGAAGAAGCCACGGGCCTGGGCGGCCTCGGCCCGGTTCTGGGAGCGCACGCCCCATTCGTCCTGGGCCTGACGCGACACCCCCATGTGCTCGGCCACGTTCTCGGCGGTCTGGCCCATGGCGATGTAGACGTCCGGCAGGCCGGAGGGCGGGGTCCATGAACCGGTGCCCTCGCAGGTGCGTTCGGCGGTGCGGCCCTCGGCGTCGCCGAAGCGCGGGTTGTGGGAGCCGGTGTCGGATGCGCCGAACTGGAATCGGCTCACGCACTCCACGCCGCCGGACACGAAGGCGTCGCCCTCGCCGGCCAGGATGGCGTGGGCGGCCATCCTGATGGTCTGGAGCGAAGACGAGCAGTACCGGTTCACGGTGGTTCCCGGGGCGTCCAGGCCGGCCAGCAGGCCGGCAACGCGACCCAGGTTGTAGCCCTGCTCGCCGCCCGGCTGGGCGGTTCCCCAGATGACGTCCTCGATCTGGTCGCGGGGGAGCTCGGGGACCTTCCCCAGGACGTCGTCGATGATGAAGGCGGACATGTCATCGGGACGGGCGTCCACGAAGCTGCCCTTTCCTGCACGACCGATGGCGGTGCGGCTGGTGGCGACGATTACGGCTTCGGCCATTGGAATGGTCCTCTCGCTGGTTGGTGCGTGCCGGGATCCGGCGGTCCGTCGGTTACCGACAGGTAACCCTGTGACCGTCGGGCAGCCTAATCCCGGGCCTGTCGACGGTCCCACCCGGGGCGGGTCAGCGCCTCCGCACCACCGAGACGCCGTCTCCGATGGACAGCATGACCACCTCGACGCGGTCGTCGGCCACCACGCGGGCGTTGAACTCCCGGAGTGCCACCGTGTCGTCGTCGAGGATCGAGGTGTCCATGACCCGGCCGGACCACAGCACGTTGTCCACTACCAGGAGGCCGTGGTCCGACAGGCGTGGGACCAGCTCCTCGTAGTAGGCGAGGTAGCCGGTCTTGTCGGCGTCGATGAAGGCGAAGTCGACCTGCGTGTCGTCCGCCAGGGCGCGCAGCGTCTGGATGGCCGGCGCTATCACCAGGTCGATCCGGTCCGAGACGCCGGCCGCCTCCCAGTGGCGCCTGGCGATGGCCGTCCACTCCTCGGAGACGTCGCAGCAGAGCAGGCGCCCGCCGTCGGGTAGGGCCCTGGCAATGGCCAGTGAGGAGGTGCCGGTGAAGGTGCCCACCTCGACGGCCAGCCGGGGCCGGACTGCTGAGACCAGCATGGAGAGGAACGCACCCTGGTCCCTGGCGACCTGCATGCGCGCCACGCCGCCGAGTTCCCGGGTGGCGGCGGACAGCGACGCGTCCACCGCGTCACCGGCGGTGGTGTTGTCCAGCACGTAGTCGTGCAGGGACTCTTCCAGGAAGAAGGAACGGTGGTCGGCCATGGTGGTTCTCCTATCCGGGTCAGCGGCTGTCGGTGCCGCTGCGGAGCACCCGCCCGGGTCGGGCACGGGTGAACGTCCCGGCCTCCACGACCGCGACTCCAGCCACGAGCACCTCGTCTATGCCCGAGGCGCCGGCGTACAGGCGAGCGGCGCCACCCGGCAGGTCGGGACGCATGGTGACGGGGTCGCTGTCCACGGCGGACTCGTCGATGAGCAGCACGTCGGCATGGGCGCCCGCGTGGAGCCGCCCCCGGTCCACGAGGCCGTAGAGGTCGGCCTGGACCGCGGTCATGAGGTGCACCGCTTCCTCCAGCTCCAGCAGGCCGTGCTGCCTGACCGGCTCGGCCAGGACCCTGGTGGGGTAGTTGAAGGTGGCCAGCAGGTCCAGGTGTGCGCCGGCATCCGAGGCGCCGATGACCGCACGGCCGTCCCGCCAGATCCCCACCCTGGCTTCCCAGTCCTCCCGGCTGGCGGGCACGTCGGCCCGACCGAAGGAGGTCTGCAGGTCGTCGGCGATGGCAATGTCCAGGAGGGCGTCGAACGGGTCGCAGCCCAGCTCGGCGGCGATGTGTGCCACCGTGCGCCCGTCGAAACGGGCGTTCACGGGGTTCACGGTGTCGAAGATGGTCAGGGCACCCCAGTTGGCCAGCCGACGGAGCGGGTGGTCGCCCTGGGCCAGGTCGTCCAGTCGCTTCCGTTGCGCGGGGTCGGCCAGGATCCGCTTCTTCTCCTCGCGGGGAAGGAACATGACGTCGGCCCAGCCCGGGATCGCATCCAGCACGAAGCCGCTGGCGAATGAGAGCCGGGCGGCGATGAGCGTGGGCACGGTGAGGGCCACGACCGTGGCGCCGCGTTCGGCCGCATGGGTACCGGCCTCCAGCTTCAGGAGGCACTCGTCGACGTTTCCGGCGGTGACCTGCATGACGTTCCAGTTGAGCTGCCTGCCACCGGCGGCCAGCGACATGTCGGTGAGGAGCTGCCGCGACTCCTCGTCGACGGGGCCGCCGATTCCGGGCAGGAACTCCAGGCCGGTGCCCGGGAAGTCGACGAGCACCGAGCAGAGCTGGATGAGCTCGCTGCGGGCCGCATGCCGGCTGGGTACCGGTCGACCCTCGGCGTCGTTGTGGGTGGTGGACCAGGTCGACGAGAATCCCATGGCGCCGGCGGCCAGCCCCGCCCTGAGGAGCTCGGCCATGGCGGCCACCTCGGCCTCGGTGGCCTCCCGCTGCACCGCATCGTCGCTCATGACCACCCGACGTAGCGCCGAATGACCGACCTTGTAGCCGGCGTTTATCGCCAGCAGCGGGTCGACGGCGTCCAGGAACTCGGCGGTGCTCTTCCAGTCCCAGGGCACGCCCTCCCGGAGGGACTCCAGCGGCATGCCCTCCACCCGCGACAGCATCCTCATCAGGTACTCGCCGTCGGCCGGGTCGTCGGAGAGCGGGGCGATGGTGAAGCCGCAGTTCCCGCCTATGACCGTCGTGACGCCGTGTAGTGGCGATGGGCTGAGGGTGCCGTCCCAGAACGGCTGGGCGTCGTAGTGGGTGTGGACGTCCACGAACCCGGGACACACGATCCGTCCGTCGGCATCCAGCACCGTCGCACCGGCGGTGTCCAGGTCCGGGCCGATGTCGGTGATGCGCCCCTCCACGATGCCCACGTCGGCGCGGCGCCGTGGGCCACCGTCGCCGTCCACGACCCAGCCTCCCCGGATCAAGGTGTCGAACATCGGTGCTCCCGTCCCTGTTGCGTCCCGCAATTTCGTGATCTGCAGGAACCCGAAGTGTCGTCCAACGCTGCGCGTGCGTCCAACCACGTGGGCGATGTCCCGCTCGACCGAGGTCGTGGGCCGGTGGGCCAGCGGGCCGGTGGGGGGCCGAACGGGGCATCTCGGTACCCTTTCGAGAGGACATCTGACGCCGTGTCAGGCACCCCGGGGCCGGTCCCGGGCGGGACGGCGCCCGATCTGCAGCAGGGAGAACCAGCGACATGGGCGAGATCGCCGAGATCGATCCGCAGGAGGAGTGGAAGCTCCTCGTCGGAGGGGAGTGGACGTCCACGGCGGCCACCTACGAGGTCGTGGATCCAAACACCACCGGGGTGGTGGGCCATGCTCCCGACGGGTCGGTTGCCGATGCCGAGGCGACGATCGCCGCGGCCAAGGCCGCCCTTCCGGGCTGGCGGGATACCCCGCCGGTAGAGCGTGGAGCGATGCTGGCCCGCCTCGCCGAGGTGCTCCGCGAGCGGGCGCCAACGTGGTCGGCGCTGGTCCAGGCCGAGACGGGTGCCACCATCAAGGTGGCCGAGAGCATGCAGGTCGGACCGAACCTCGCCGACCGCTATGCCCAGTACTCCATTCCCCGCGACCTCGACCGGGCCGAGCTGCCGGTCACCCAGGCCGCCTCGGCCCTGGGCCCCGCAGGCCTGGTGGGAGCGGTCTCGCATCGCCAACCGGTCGGTGTCGTCGCCTGCATCACCTCCTACAACTTCCCCCTCGTGAACGTGGCCGGCAAGCTGGCTCCGGCGCTGGCCATGGGCAACACCTGCATCATCAAGCCGGCTCCACAGGACCCGCTGGGCGTGCTGCGACTGGGTGAGGCGGTGGTCGAGGCAGGCTTCCCACCCGGCGTAGTGAACATCCTGACGACCTCTGGCGTGGAGGCCGCCGCTGCCCTGGTCGCCTCGCCGGACGTGAACATGGTCAGCTTCACGGGATCCTCGGCGGTGGGCAAGCGGATCATGGCCGACGGTGCGGCATCCATGACCCGGGTGCTGATGGAGCTGGGTGGCAAGGGCGCCATGGTCATGACCGAGGATGCCGACGTGAACGCAGCCGTAGGGGCGATCGCCAGCGTCTGGGGCTTCCACAGCGGACAGATCTGCACGGCACCCACCCGGGTGATCTGCCACCGCAGCATCTACGACCAGCTCGTGTCCACCCTGGAGTCGGTGGCCGGGATGCTCAAGGTCGGCGATGCCACCGAGCGCGACACCATCGTCGGCCCGCTGGTCTCCGAACGCCAGCGCGACAGCGTGGAGGCGTTCATCCGCAACGGGGTGGACGGTGGCGCCACGCTGGTGTGCGGAGGCGATCGTCCGGACCTACCCGGCTACTTCGTGGCCCCGACCCTGCTGGCCGACTGCACGTCCGACATGCACATCGTGCGGGAGGAGGCGTTCGGGCCGGTGGTGGTGGTGCTGCCCCACGACGGCGACGACGAGGCCGTGGCCATCGCCAACGATTCCGCATACGGGCTCTACAGCTACGTGTACGCCGGTGACATGGCACGCGCCTATCGCATCGCCCGCCGCCTGGAATCCGGCAACGTGGCCCTGAACAGCATCGTGCCCCACCCGAACGCTCCCTTCGGCGGGTTCAAGGAGTCGGGGATCGGCCGTGACCGCGGCATCGCGGGCCTCGAGGCCTACAGCGAGGTCCAGGCGATCTCCTGGATGGCCTGACCCGGTCTCGGGTCGGTGACGGTCCGGGCGCTAGGTTCGTCGCAGCGACACGCCATGCCACCGGAGGAGAACAGATGCTCGAAGTTGGAACCACCGCTCCAGGCTTCGCCGTGTCCGACCAGGATGGCCAGGTCGTGACCCTGGAGAGCCTGCGTGGCCACTGGGTGGCCCTCTGGTGGTACCCGCTCGCATCCACCCCCGGTTGAACGATCCAGGGTGGTGGGTTCCGTGACCGAGCCCCGGACTATGAATCAGCCGATGCGGTGATCGTCGGCGCCAGCTTCGACACCGTCGAGGCGCAGAAGAACTTCGCCGACGAGCAGGGTTTTCCATACCGCCTGCTGGCCGACAGCGACAAGGTGATGGGTACGGCCTACATGGCCGTGCAGGCGGAAAAGGGCTACCCGAGGCGCATCAGCTACCTGATCGACCCCGGGGGCACCATCGTCCGTACCTACGACCTGGCCGGTGAGGACCTCAACGAACACGCCTCGACCGTCCTGGAAGACATACGGGCCCTCTCCTGAGCCTGCTGGTCAGTTGGAGGAGATGGTGACCGCCCCGCTGGAGGGCCTTTCGGTCGTGGAGGGCACGGCCTTCGTGGCCGCGCCGTCCGGCGGGATGACGTTGGCCCAGTTGGGCGCCGACGTCATCCGCTTCGACCAGGTAGGCGGTGGCCTGGACCACCGCCGTTGGCCGCTGACCGCCGATGGCGTCAGCCTCTACTGGAACGGCCTGAACCGGGGCAAGCGCTCGCTGGCGGTGAACCTGCGGGATCCCGAGGTGACCGAGCTGCTGTCCGAGCTGATTGCCCGGGCCGGCAACTTCCTCACCAACTTCCCGGCGGTGGGGTGGATGTCGTACGACCAGCTGCGGTCCCGCCGAGAGGACCTGGTGATGCTCGTCATCACGGGTTCGCACGATGGCACCAGCGCGCTGGACTACACGATCAACTGTGCGGTCGGATACCCGGCCATGACGGGCCATCCGGATGATCCGCGCCCGGTGAACAACGTCGTTCCGGCCTGGGACCTGGTCTGCGGGCAGATGGCGGCGCTGGGCCTGGTGGCCGCCGATCGGCACCGCTATCGGACCGGCGAGGGCCAGCAGGTCACCATTGCCCTCTCCGACGTGGCGCTGGCCACCGTGGGATCCCTGGGGAACCTGGCGGAGGCCCAGGTCAACGGCGAGGTCCGTGGTCGGGTCGGCAACGCCATCTACGGGGCCTTCGGGCGGGACTTCACGACGGCCGACGACCGGCGGGTGATGGTGGTGGCGATCACCCCGAAGCAGTGGCGGGGCCTGCTGGAGGTGACCGGCATGGGTACCGGGGTGGCCGCCCTCGCCGACGAACTGGGCGTGGACTTCGGCGACGAGGGCGCCAGGTACGGGGCCACCGGGCGGCTCTGCGACCTGTTCGATCCCTGGTTCGCGGCACGCACCCTTGTCCAGGTTGCCGACGGGCTGGACGCACACGGCGTGTGCTGGGGTCCGTACCGGACTGTCGCCGAGCTGGTGGCAGAGGACCCCCGGTGCTCGACGGCCAACCCGCTGTTTGCCGAACTGGACCAGCCGGGTGTGGGCACCCACCTTGTTCCCGGATCCCCGTTGGCCTTCGGTGGCTCAGGTGCTGCCGTCGACCGGGGCGCCCGGGTGGCGCCGCTGCTGGGTCAGCACACCGTGGAGATACTGACCGGCGACCTGGGCCTCACCTCGGCCGAGGTGGGGGCGCTCATCGACCGGGGAGCGGTGGCGACAGCCGACTGAGTTCGGTGGGGCGACGGGCCGTCAGGCGCCCCAGGTCACGACGCGCCAGTCCAGGACCGGAACGGCTTCGCCACCGCGATCGCTGTCCACCTCGACCCTCACGGCCCGGAGTCGGCCGCCGGCAGCCGGCTTCTCGTCGAGCAGCGTGTGGTGGCAGGTCAGCACGTCGCCCTCGAACACCGGGGCCAGGTGGTCGCAGGCCTGCCAGCCCAGCACGGTGGCCGTATCCGGCAGCATCCGGATGAGCGAGGCCTGGGCCAGACCGATGGTGTGGCCCCCGTAGACGAGTCGTCGGCCCTCGGGCCCCAGCGCCGGGTCCCGGTGTACGGGGGCCTGGTTCTGGGTGAGTCGGGCGAGTTCCGTGGCGAGCCCGACGGTGTCCCTCAGGCGGTCGCTGCGTCGGACCCCTACTCGCCAGCCCTCGACGGCTACCGGGCTGAGCGGCGTGGGGTCCCAGCCGGCCGGAATCCGGTCCACCCAGTCGTCGAGTCGGATGTCGAAGTCGACGGCTCCCAGGTCATCCTCGTGTCCGGTCATCTTGGCGGAATCCCGGAACCGCAGCATTGCGCACCGCTCGTAGTCGGCCACGGTGGCGCCGTCGTCGACCCGCACGGTGCGGATGCCCAGCAGGGCCAGGCCACGGGCGGGCCGGTCGTCGCGTCGGCTCAACTCGGAGAGGCCCCGGATCTCGACGGTGGTGTGGAGGGTCTCACCGTGGCGGACCGGTCGGTGCAGGACGACGCCCCGGTAGAAGAGGTTGGCGATCACGCGTCGGGTCGCCACCGTGCTCTGGCCGATCGATACGTGGAGGACGAGCGCCGGATTCACCAGGGCACCCGGCTGGCCTGTGACCGCTTCGGCCAGCGGGTGGCTGAGCGAGGTGGCCAGTGGATCACCGCAGATGGCCTGGTAGATGGCCGCTTCTCCGGGGCCGATCGTGATGGCCGGTGCCGGTTGGAGGGTCTGTCCGACGACCAGGTCGTCGAAGTAGGGACCGGGATCGTGGTCCTCGTGGGTCTCGTCGTCCATGTGGATCAGGGAATCGTCGGGCACTGCGCCACTCTGACAGCCTCGGGTGGGCGATGCACGATCCGGGTGGGTGGGGCCCGAGCGGAGATGCCGGCGGGGGCGGTCTTTCGGTGGATTCGGCCGGTTATTACCCATCGGTCATCGTGGTCAGGCATCCAACATGGATGAACTATCGCGTAAATAGATAGATAGGTTCTCTAACAATCATCGCGAAACACTGGAGTGCGTCGGATGGGATTCCTACGATCTCAGGGCAGGCGAGATGACGACATCCGCGGAGGGGCAATCCGTTCCATCCGGTCGAGGTGTCCGAGGGAATGAGGCAACCGTGTCAGATGCAGTGGTGAACCTTTACGTCGACTCGCAGGCGATGAACTGGGTGGATGACTCCCTCTGCGTGGGCAGGAGCGACCAGTTCTTCGCCCCCTTCGCCGAGCGTCCCGAAGCCAGGGTCCGCCGGGAGGCGCGTGCCGCAGAGTTGTGCGCCGCCTGTCCGGCCATGGACTCCTGTCGCCAGTACGCCCGCGAGAACCGCGAGCTGGGATTCTGGGGCGGAGAGTCGGAGGCCGAGCGGGCCACCGCCGGATACGCGCCGACCACGCCCATCATCGGGCGTCGCCAGGTGGCCGCACGTCGTGCCGCCGCCGCACTCGCCGAGGTGGGCTGAAGCCCACGGGCACACTCCGCCCGGTCAGAGACCCAGGAAGCCGCCACCGTCCACGCAGAGCGTCTGTCCGGTGATGAACCGAGCCATCTCGCTGGCCAGGAACACCGCCACAGGGCCCACGTCATCCAGCGGGTCGCCGATCCGACCCAGTGGGGTCCGTTCCAGCAGTCGCTCGTGTAGGACCGGGTTCTCCCCGTAGGCACGCTCCATCGCCGGGGTGAGGGCCACCGGTGCGATGCAGTTGACGCGGATCCCGTCGGCTCCCCATTCCGCCGCCAGCCCCTTGGCCAGGGTGCGCTGGGCCGCCTTCACCATGGCGTAGACGGGGAGGCTGGCGCTTCCCTCCATCCCGGCCGCCGACGTCATGAGGATCATCGAGCCGCCGGCCTCACGTAGGTGCGGGTGGGCGGCACGGGCTCCTTCGAACGTGGCCCGGATGGCGGTGGCCATCATGGCGTCCCAGTGGTCCTGTGCCACGTCCTGGATCCGGGTGGGTCCAAGGGTCGGGGCGATGGCGTTGTGGACCATGCAGTCCAGCCGCCCATGGGCCGTGACGGTCGCCTCCACGGCGGCTCGGAGGTCGTCGGCCGAGGCCACGTCACAGCGGACGCACCGGACGTCGTGTCCGGCCTCCCGGAGCTGGACGGCGGCGGGCTCGCCGGTCTCGGGTCGTCGACAGGCCAGCACGACCGCCGCCCCGTGGGCCGCCATGGCCGTGGCCATCCCGAGGCCCAGTCCTGAGGCACCACCGGTCACCAGGACCACGCGGCCTTCCAGCAGTTGGTCCCCCGGCGCCAGGTCGGGGCTCACGGCGCCATCCAGACACCGCCGTCTGCCACCAGCGTCGCACCGGTCATGAACCGGGCCGCCGGATCGGCCAGCAGGTCGAGTAGGGGGGCGATGTCCCCGAAGGCGTCACCCGGTCCACCCAGGGCCGGACCTGTGAGCGTGGTCGCAGCCGAGGTCCGCGCCCCGGCGCCCGTGTCGGGTGGAAAGGCCAGCTCTGGTGCCACGGCCAGCACCGCCGTGGTCAGGCCATCGGGCCCCCACTGCCTGGCGGCGCTCTTGGCCAGGGCGCGGATCCCCTCGGATGCCGCTGCCGACCCGACGTAGCCTGCGGCCCCAC
Source organism: Acidimicrobiia bacterium (assembly GCA_012961035.1). GTDB lineage: Bacteria > Actinomycetota > Acidimicrobiia > Acidimicrobiales > MedAcidi-G1 > UBA9410. Next base: position 11,247 of record DUAC01000093.1, on the reverse strand, counting down.
CCATGGCGACGGTCGGCAGGACCCACACCAGGCGTGCACCGTCGGAGAGGTGTGGTCGACAGGCCCGGGCCACGGCGAAGGCCTCGGCCATGGGCGCCTCGCAGGCCTCCACCCACTGCTGCGTGGTCTGGTCGACGAGCGCCACCGGGCCGGCCGGAACCTGCGGAACGTGGACCACGAGGTCGGGTGGGCCGATCAGGCTGACGCCGGCACCGATACCCGCGTCGATGTCCGTCCCACCGTCCGCTCCTACGGGCACCACCTGGGCCACCACGTGGCCACGGTGCACGAGGCCGTCGTGCAGCCCATCGGCGAGCGGTCCGTCGCCGACGAGCAGGGTCCGGGTCCCGTCAGCCATGGACTTCCGGGCTCAGGGGAAGATTCCCCGCTGCTGGTATACGACCTGCAGGCGTCGGAGGGCCACTCCGTAGGCGGCATCCCGGCGGGACGCGATCCCCAGCTCGGAGCGGATGTCGACGACCTGGTCGCAGGCCTTCCACAGGATCTCCCGCAGCTTGAAGTCCACGTCCTCCAGGTCCCAGCGCTGTGCCGAACGGTTCTGCAGCCACTCGAAGTACGAGACCACGACGCCGCCGGCGTTCACGAGGATGTCCGGTAGGACCTCGATGCCGCGCTGTTCCAGGATCTTCTCCGCCTCCAGGGTCGTCGGACCGTTGGCTGCCTCGACCACGACCCGTGCCTGGATGCGACCCACGTTCGCGGCGGTGATCTGGTTCTCCAGGGCTGCCGGCACGAGGAGGTCGGCCGGGACCGACCAGAAGTCCTCCTCGTCGATCCACATGGCCTTCGGGAAGCCGGCCACCGATCCGTGTTCCCGGACCCAGTCGGCCAACTCGAAGGCGTCGATGCCGTCCTCGTCGGTGATGGCTCCGGCGTGGTCGGCCACCGCCACCAGCCTGGCGCCGTGCACCTGCAGGATCTTCCCCGTCGCACTGCCCACGTTGCCGAAGCCCTGGATGCTGACAGTGGCCCCGGAAAGGTCGAATCCGACCTCGTCGGCCCAGTGCTGTAGGCAGAACACGACCCCCTGTCCGGTGGCCTTCTCCCGGCCGGGACTGCCGCCCGTCTCCAGGGTCTTGCCGGTGACGATCCGCTTCACGCTCTGGCGCTCCGTCGCCCCGGTGGAGTTGGCATACGTGTCCATCATCCAGACCATCGACTGGGCGTTGCTGCCCAGGTCGGGGGCGGGGATGTCGTGGTCGGGACCGATGTTGGTCCCCAGGGCGTGGGTGAACCGTCGGACCACCCGCTCCAACTCGTCGGCCTCGAGCGCTGTCGGGTCGAACGAGATGCCGCCCTTGGCGCCCCCGAACGGAATGTCGCAGAGGGCCGACTTCCATGTCATCCATGAGGCCAGGGCCTTGACCTCGTCCAGGTCCACCATCGGGTGGAACCTCACCCCGCCCTTGTACGGGCCCAGCAGGTTGCTGTGCTGGATCCGGTAGCCGCGGAACACCCTGTAGGTGCCGTTGTTCATGAGGACCGGGAAGTTGACGATGATCTCGTTCTTGGGCTGTGAGAGGATCGACCTGAGGTCGTCGGGAAGGCCGATGATCTCGGCGCCACGGTTGAACTGGTCCAGAGCGGTGGCGAAGAGGCTGGTGCCGGTATCGGTCATCGTCGCACCCCTCGGGTCGGGCGGGGATCGACGATGATCCCCGTGGTGCCCGGTGACGCTAGTCGCGGGCCTTCCGTGGCTGGGCTGGCGGCCTAGCGCCGTGCCTGCAAGCGGCGCAGGAGCCGAGGCAGGACGGCGACCAGGAGGCTGCCCAACGCCGTACAGATCGCAGCCGTCAGCCACGCCGACGTGGGTGGAATCACCAGCTCGAAGTAGTCGCGGGGGAATGACCAGGCCATGGTCAGGGCGTACCAGGCGCCCATGGCGCCGGCCAGCCCGACCTTCCAGGGTCGCAGCGGACGACTGATGCCGAGCAGGATGACGAGGCTGATGCCCAGCAGCGTGAGGGTGGCCGAGGTGCGGGCCGCCTCCAGGGTGGCGTCGCTGCGGCGGACGATCTCGTAGGCCGCGAAGGTGGCGGCGGCGGCCGCCGTTCCGGCCGGCAGGGCGAAGCGCAGCACCCGGGGCAGGAACCCCGGCCTGACCAGGGAGGCATCGGGTGCCAGGGCCAGGAAGAAGCCGGGTACCCCTACGGAGATGGTGCCGATGAGGGTCAGCTGCTTGGGCAGGAACGGGAACGGAACCCCGAACAGGCCCACGAGGGCGGTCAGCAGGACGGCATAGGTGGCCTTGGTGATGAACAGGTTCGCCACCCGCTCGACGTTGTTGATGACCCGACGGCCCTCGGCCATCACCCGGGGCAGGGTTGAGAACTGGTCGTCCAGCAGGACCAGCTGGGCGACCGCCCGTGATGCCGAGCTGCCCGAGCCCATGGCTATGCCCATGTCGGCGTCCTTCAGGGCGAGCACGTCGTTCACGCCGTCGCCGGTCATGGCGACCGTGTGGCCCCGGGACTGCAGGGCGTCGATAATGGCCCGCTTCTGGTGTGGTGTGACGCGCCCGAATACGGCCCCGGCCACCACCGCGTCGGCCAGGGCTTCCTGGTCGTCGGGGAGGTCCCTGGCGTCGATCCAGTGGTCGGCTCCGGGTACGCCGGCCCGACGGGCCACGGCTGCGACCGTGGCGGGGTGGTCGCCGGATATCACCTTGAGGGCTACGCCCTGTTCTACGAACCACGTCAGGATCTCGGGTGCCTCGGGCCTGACCGTGTCCTCCAGGAGGATCAGGCACATCGGCAGTCGTGCTGCTGGAAGGGTCTCGGGATCACACGTGCCGGCGCTCGAGCGGGTGAGTACCAGGACCCGCTGGCCCGTCTCGGCCAGCTCGGCGACCCGTTCACGCGCGACCGCCCATTCACCCTTCGGCAGCAGGATGTCGGGTGCTCCCAGGTGGAAGGTGGCCCTACCGTCGAAGTCGGCTGCCGCCCACTTGCGGGCCGACGAGAACGGAACGGTCGTCGTGGCGGACCAGTCGGGCGCATCCAGGGCGGAAGCCAGGGCGGCCAGCGTGGCGTTGGGGGCGGGGTCGACCGCTGCCATGGCGCCCACGGCGCCGACTGCCTCGTCGGCCGTGGTGGCGCCGATCGTCTCGATGCCGGCGAAGGCGATCTCGCCGGTGGTGATCGTGCCGGTCTTGTCCAGGCAGAGGATGTCGACGCGTGCCAGGAGCTCCACCGAGGCCAGCTCGCGGGCCAGGGCCCTACGCCTTGCGAGGGCGATCACCCCGACGATGAACGAGAGGCTGGTCAGCAGGACCAGGCCGTCGGGGACCATGGCGACAGCGGCGGCCACCGTGCCCCGCAACGCCTCCTCCCAGAGGTCCTCGGTGACGAGGAGTCGGATCAGCAGCAGGCCGGCGGCCGGAGGGATGATCACGGTCAGCCACCGGAGGATGGAGTTCACCCCGGATCGGAGTTCGCTGTCCACGAGGCTGAAGCGCCTGGCCTCCTCGGCGAGGGTGACGGCATACGACTCGGAGCCGATACCCGTTGCCCGTACGTGCCCCGTGCCGGCCGCCACGAAGCTGCCCGACAGGACCATGTCGCCGACCGCCTTGTCCACCGGGTCGGCTTCGCCGGTCAGGAGGGATTCGTCCACCTCCAGGCCGAGGGCGTCGACGACCACGCCGTCCACGACCACCTGGTCTCCGGGTCGCAGTTCCAAGAGGTCGTCGGCCACCACGCCTGATACGTCGATGTCGGTGGCGGTTCCGTCACGCACCACCCTGGCTCCGGGAGCCGAGAGGACGGCCAGGTCGGTGAGGGTGCGTCGGGCACGGAGTTCCTGGACGGTGCCGATGATGCTGTTCGAGACGATCACCCCTGCGAAGAGGGCATCACCGGGGAATCCGGCCACGAGTATGAGCGCGAAGAGGGCGCCCATGATGGCGTTGATCGGGGTCAGGACGTTGGCCCGGAAGATCTCGCTGGTCGTCCTGACCGGAGCGTCCGGAACGTCGTTCACCCGACCGTCGGCGATGCGTTCGGCCACCTCGGCAGTGGTGAGGCCGCTCAGGCCGGTCGTGTCCTGCACGGTCGTCTTCGGTGTGTTGTCCACGGTGGCCGATCGTAGGTGGGGTGGGTGTGAAGTACGGGCGCGGCCGGTCAGGACCGGTCGTCCTCGAACCGGTACCGGTCCTCGGCCATCGTCAGGCGATGCCTGGCACCCGGCATGGTCGGGTCGGTCGTCTCGTATCCGCAGTCGCCTTCCCACATGGCGACCGGACCGTTGTCGGTCCTAGCCATGTGCGTCTCGTAGAAGGCCGGCTCGGCTGCGAGCATCTCGGCCAGCGCCCCGGCGACGTCTGTGTGGGCCGCCAACTGGTTCAGCGTCATCCAGGTCGGCGGTGCCAACTCGATCGTGCCGACATCGCGCCGGGCCATCGCATCGGCCGGCCGCATCCACTCGTGGTCGGTGATCTCGCCGTCGTCGATGGCGACCGACGCGGCGTCGCCCTCCAGGCGGGCGGCGAAGAAGAAGGTGGCGAACCGCTTGGGCATGACCGGTGGCGGTACCCAGCGGGCGAACCAGACCATTTTGTCCGGGTCCACGGTCACCGATGCCTCTTCGGCCGCCTCCCTCACCGCTGCGGCCGCTGCCGTGGCCAGCTCATCGGGCCTGCCGTCCTCGTCGAGCACCTCGTCGGCGTCGTCGATGCGGCCGCCCGGGAACACCCACATGCCGCCGAAGGCGATCTTCGAGTTCTTGTGGAGCATCAGGGTCTCGAGGCCGTCAGGGGTGTCCCTCAGGACGATGACCGTGGCTGCCGGGATGAGCTCCGTCGCGCCGTGCTCGTCGTGGTATCGGGCGTAGGCGTCGTAGCGCCGGTGGTCGCGGTGCTCCCGGTCCGATGGCGTGCTGGTCATCCCACCACCCCGGCTGTACGCAGTTCGTCGATCCGATCGGCTCGACCGGTCTCGGCCAGGATCTCGTCGGAGTGCTGGCCGAGTGTCGGGGCGGCTGGTTCACGCAGTTCGGTGGGGGTGCCGTGGAAGCGGGTGGGTGGCCGGTGGTGTCGCACCCGACCGGCCGCCGGATGGTCGAACTCGGAGAAGATCCCGTTTGCGATCACCTGTGGATCGTTCTGGATCTCGTTGACGGCACGCACGATCCCGAACGGCACCTGGTTGGCCTCCAGCAGTGCCTCGGCCTCTGACACGGTGAGCCTCGTTGCGTTCTCCCGCACGGCCCGGTGGAAGGCCATCGCCTTTTCGCGGTTGGCAGTCCGGTCCCTGACGGTTGCGAGCTCGGGATCCGAGCTGTCCACGCCCATTGCCCGGGCCAGGCCGTGGAACTCCTTGTCGGTGGGCACCGTCACAGCGGCGAAGCCACCGTCGAAGGCCAGCGGGGTGTTGTTGGCGGCAACCGACTGGGGTCCGGAATAGTCGCCCTCCAGGATCACCTCGTGCTCGGCACCGTCCACGAACAGGAAGGCGATGCAGGCGTCCAGCATGCTCAGCTCCAGGTGCTGGCCGCCGGCCCCCCGACTTCTTGCGAAGAGGGCGGCGGTGATGGCCTGGCAGGCCGTGTAGGCGGTGACCTTGTCGCACACAAGCTGCCTGAGGAACTTGGGCTGTTCGTCGTTGAGGCCGGTCTGGCTGGCCGCCAGGCCCGACTGTGCCTGGATGACCGTGTCGTAGGCCCGGCGGTGGCTGTAGGGGCCGCTGGGCCCGAAGCCGGTGAGGTCTGCGTAGACGATGTCCGGCCTGATGGATCGGATGTCGTCGTAGGCGACGCCCAGTCGTTCCGCCACGCCGGGTCGGAAGTTCTGGACCAGCACGTCGGCGTCGGCGACCAGGTCCCGGAGGATCGCCAGGCCGTCGGCCTGACCGAGGTCCAGCACGATCGACCGCTTGCCCCTGTTGGCGGCCTGGAACATCGCCGAGATCCCGCCGACCGTGCTGCCCAGCCACCGGACCACGTCGCCGGTGGGAGCCTGCTCGACCTTGACGCAGTCGGCGCCCTGGTCGACGAGCATTCCGGCGGCCAGCGGGCCGGTGATGGCGACGGACAGGTCCACGATCCTGATTCCGTCAAGGGGGCCGCTCATGGGTCGACGGTAACCGTGGGGTCGGGGAGTGGGCGTGCCGGGCGGGGCGCGCCATCGGCCAGCCGTCTGGCCGTCAGGCCGTCAGGCCGCATAGACATGGGGCCGGTCGACGACGGGGGTACGGCATGCTCGAGGAACTGGACGGAAGGGTGGCCGTGGTCACCGGGGCGGCTTCCGGGATTGGCCTGGCCATGTCGGAGGCCTTCCTGGCCGAGGGCATGCATGTCGTCCTCTCGGACCGCGACGAGGCTTCCCTCGACGCCCAGGTGGCGAGGTTGGCCGAAGCCGGGGGTTCGGTCTCCGGGGTGGTCTGCGACGTGGTTGATCCGGAGGCCGTCGCCGCTCTGGCCGACTCCGCCTGGGACCGCCACGGAGCCGTGCACCTGTTGTGCAACAACGCGGGGGTGGGTCCGGCAGGGCCGATGCTGCAGACGACGCCGGCGGAGTGGCGGTGGACCTTCGACGTGAACGTCCTCGGCGTGGCGCACGGCGTCACGACCTTCGCCCCACGCATGGTGGAGGCCGGTGCGGGGCACATAGTCAACGTGGCCTCCCAGGCCGGCGTCATGACCAGCGAGCTCCTGGGCATGTACTGCGCCTCGAAGCACGCCGTGGTCGGCCTCTCCGAGGCGCTCCACCGAGAGCTGGAGCCGACGTCCGTGGGGGTGTCGTGCCTCTGCCCGGAGCTGGTCCGGACGGAGATCTTCGACGTGGGCCGGCTCCGGCCCGACTGGGTGGACGTACACGGGTCCAGTGGGGAGACCCAGGCGGCCCTCGGGGAGATGCTGGACGAGCGTGGGATCCAGCCGGCAGAGGTTGCGACCCGGGTGGTGGAGGCCGTCAGGTCCGGCCGGTTCTGGGTCTTCACCCACGACGTCACGTTGGGGATGGCCATGCGCAGGTTCGAGGACATGCAGGCGGATCGGAACCCGACGATCATCGGCTAGGTGCGCATCCTCGCTCGGAACGGAGCGCGTCGGTCCTCAGAACGGTGCGCGGTCGAACCAGGCGGATTCTTCCCGGAGCCGGCGGCTGCGCCAGCCTCCGGTGGTGCGTACCAGGTCGTGGTGGTACCAGCCTCCCGTGAACCAGGTATCGCCGCCCGGTAGGCGCATCGGGTTGTTGAACATGGCGGTCACCCGGGCGGAGTCGCCGTCCACCTCGACGGCCAGGTTGGACACCAGGTGCTGGGTCATCTCGAAGCCGGACAGCACCTCGTCCAGGAACGCCACGACCTCGTCCACGGTTCCGGCGATTCCGCCTGCCGACGTGTAGTCGATCTCGGCGTCGGTCGTGAACACGCTCCGGTAGAGGTCCCAGTCGCGGCGGTCCACGGCGGTGGCGTAGCGGGTCAGCAGGTCCCTGATGGCCACCCGGTCTGTGAGCAGTCTGATCGGATCGGTGGTCATGGCCCGAATCTAAGCGGCCGACGGCTCCCGGCCCGGATCGGGAAGTAGGCCGATGCACCGCGTAGGTTCGGACCGATGGGATCCACCGACGCTGACCTTGCCGAAATCGACCTCTCCGACGTCGACCCGTTCTGGTCGGGGCCGATGGTCGACCGGTACGCGGGTTTCGCCACCCTTCGCCGGGAGGACCCGATCCGCTTCTTCGCCGAGGTGGGGAACGACTTCATTCCGGCAGGGCCCGGCTACTGGGCCATCACCCGCCATGCCGACGTGATCGAGGCCAGCCGCCACCCGGAGTGGTTCTGCTCGGGAGAGGGAACCAACATCCCCGACCTGCCACCGGAGTTCCGCGAGTTCTTCGGGTCCATGATCTCCATGGACGACCCCCGCCATGCCCGGCTCCGCAAGGTGGTGTCGGCTGGCTTCACGCCGCGCATGATGCGGACCCTGGTGGACGGGGTCGAGCGCACGGCTGGTGCGATCGTGGATGGCGTGGCTGACCGGGGGGAGTGCGACTTCGTGACCGAGGTGGCGGCCCGCCTTCCGCTGGCGGTCATCTGCGACATGATGGGAATCGCCCCTGATCGCTATGACGAGGTGTTCAACCACTCCAACGTCGTGCTCAGCCAGGGCGACCCGGAGTACATCCCGGTGGATGTCAACCCCCTGGAGGCGTTGCTGGGCGCCGGCGCCGGCCTGGCGGCCATCATGCACGAGACGGCCGAGGACCGACGCGGCGGTGACGGCCAGGACCTCACCTCGCTGCTGGTGAACGCCGAGGTGGATGGCGAGCGGCTCACTTCCGACGAGTTGGCGTCGTTCTTCGTGCTGCTCTGCGTGGCAGGCAACGAGACGACCCGTAACGCCATCTCCTGGGGCCTGCACTACCTGACGGAGAACCCGGACCAGCGCGCCGTCTGGCTCGCCGACATCGACGGGGTGACACCCACCGCGGTCGAGGAGATCGTCCGGATGGCCAGCCCCGTCACCCACTTCCGTCGGACGGTCACCACCGACGGCGTGCGGCTGGGAGGCCACGAGTTCAAGGTCGGCGAGAAGGTGGTGCTCTGGTACAACTCGGCCAACCGGGACGAGGCGGTGTTCGATGATCCCGACCGGTTCGACGTGAGGCGTGACCCCAATCCCCACGTCGGCTTCGGTGGTCCCGGCCCCCACTTCTGCCTGGGGGCGCATCTTGCCCGGCGGGAGGTGGGCGTGATGTTCCGGCACCTGCTCACCAGGTTGCCTGACATCCGTTCGACCGCCGAGCCGGACCTGCTGCGAACCAACTTCGTGAACGGGATCAAGCACCTGCCGTGTGCGTGGACCCCGGCCTGAGACCTGCCCGTATGTCGAGCATGGCCACCATGCCGTCCCGCCAGCCAACGGTGCATGGACCCGTGAGCGAGAGACGCTTCGTCGGGTCGGCGGCACTGCCCGGCTGGCTGCCCGGAAGGTCGTAGTAGGACAGCTCGGGTTCGATCCCGAGGCGTTCGCCGAACAGGGCGCACCACTCTTCGGCCGTCACCGTCTCGTCCCCGCACCAGTTCACGATCGTGGCCGGTGCCGACGCAGCGTCCAGCAGCGGCGCCACCTGCCCAGCCAGGTCCTCCTCGTGGATCGGGGTGTACGGGGACTGGTCGGGGGATCGCAGGAGAACCGCGTGGCCGGCTGCGATGGCGTCGCAGTGGTAGGCGGGGAGGCCGCCGTTGGGTCCGTAGCTGGCGTTGATCCTGGCGATCGTGGTCGGCAGGTCCAGTGCCCGCGCCATGGTGCGTGCAACCGCCTCCTGGCCGACCTTCGAGACGGCGTAGGTCGGGCTGTGCGGTGCGGTCGGATCGCCCAGGGGGTCGGTCTCCAGATAGGCGTGCCAGGGGTCCTCGTTGGGCCGGTAGACGGTGTTCGTGGAGGCGATGAGGGCTGCCTCGGCGTGCCGGCAGTGCGCCATGAGGAGGCCGGTGGCCTCGGCGTTGGCCCGCATCGCCCGGTCGAAGTCGGGGGTCGGACCCTGCCATGCGGCGAAGTGGACGAGGTGGGTGAAGTCGGTCGGCAGGTCCCCGTAGTCGCCGGTCTCCAGATCGGCCACATGGGGGTGGACCCCGATGGCCTCAGCCCGCTCCCGGCTGCCATCGGCTGAGTAGCGGGCCACCCCCCAGACCTCGTTGTCCCGCGCCAGGTACCTGGCAACGGGGTGGCCGATCTGGCCGGTCAGGCCTGTGATGAGGATCTTGCGGTCCGAGGGCACGATCTCGACGCTAGGACGGCTCCGGGAGTCGGACGACACCCAGGGCGAACTCGCCGGCTGCCGCGTAGTAGAGCCACCGCTCACCGTCGTCGTCCAGGACGAACGGATCCCGCAGGCCGTTCTGGGGGTGGAACGCCGGACCCCTGGTGGTGGGCTCCACCGGCAGGTCGGCTCCTTCCCAGGACTCTGCCGGTCGCAGCACCTCGACCGGTTCGGATGGCGTCCAGCCGGTCCAGTCGCCGCGGAGGTCGACCTGGCACCCCATGATCCGCTCGGGAGCATCACCGGCCCTCGTGAACCAGATACGGAGGTGGTGACCGTCCACCAGGACGCCGCTGTGCCGGATCTCCACGTCGTCGAACAGCGTCGGCCCGTATTCGAAGCCGGAGAGCCCGTCGGCCGAGCGCACCAGCTGGGAGGGCATGGACAGCCCGTACCACCATCCGTCCCAGGCGAAGCCCCGGTGGTACGAGGGGGAGATGGCCGGGCCGTCGGGTAGCGGGAGGAAGCGCCGGCCGTCGCCCGAGGTGGCCACCAGAGTGTGCTGGTCGTAGGTGGGGTAGGTGCCCCAGGAGGGCAGGTGGCCTCCGGCCGATGGGGACACGTGGCCGTGGAACGTCATGCGCAGGGTCCGACCCTCCTCGTCGACCTGGACGTCGGGCGAGGCCACGTGCAGGTTCGTGTGGTCGGTTGGCAGGATCGGTGCGGCGTCCCCGGCGTTGAGCACGTCGCTCGAGACCAGGTGCCATGGGCCGGCGGGCCGGTCGGAGGCCGCCAGTCGGATCGAGAACCCCCTGTGGTGGGCGAAGTAGAGGAGGTAGGCGCCGGGTGGATCTGGAAGCCAGGTGGGACAGCGGATGACCGATGGCCCCTGCACGTTGAAGTCCCCGTGCTCGGTGGGTATCCCCGCCATGCCCCTGGGCACGACCACATGTCGTTCCATTGACGCCACTCCTCGGGCCGCGGGTCTGGACGGTTGGGCTGTACCTTCGGGCCGACCGTACGGGAGGGGACAACACCATGCTGGATCGAGACGGGGTGGCGGCACTGCACGACCTGACCGGACGGGTGGTGATCGTGACCGGTGGGAGTCGGGGCATAGGTCGGGCGGTCGCCGAGGCCTTTGCCGCCCAGGGAGCCAGCGTCGTGGTGTCCAGCCGCAAGGCCGATGCCTGCGATGAGACCGTGGCCGCCATCCGTGCCGCCGGTGGCGAAGCCCTTGCCGTTCCGGCCCACGTGGGAGACCTCCACGACCTGGACAGGCTCGCCGCCACGGCGGCCGATGCCTACGGCGGTATCGACATCCTGGTCAACAACGCGGCCAACCCTGTGGCCCAGCCCATCGGGGAGATCACGCCGGAGGCGTTCGCCAAGTCCTTCGACGTGAACGTGCGGGGTCCCTTGTTCCTGTTCCAGGCCTGCCTACCCCACCTGCTGGTCTCCGACCACGCAGCGGTGGTCAACGTGATCTCGGCCGGAGCCTTCCTGAACACCCCCGGGACGTC
>DUAC01000092.1 GCA_012961035.1 Acidimicrobiia bacterium | reverse complement strand
GAGTTCGAGATGCTCCAGGGCATGGCGCCGTCCCAGGCCCGCGTGGTCCGGGCCGAGGCCGGGGGCCTGCTCCTCTATACGCCGATCGTGGGACGCGACGACTTCGACGTCGCCGTCAGCTACCTCTTCCGCCGGTTGGAGGAGAACAGTTCCGAGGAGAACTTCCTACACCACCTGTTCACCCTGCGGCCGGGCACTCCGGACTTCGAGGAGCAGGCCGGGTGCTTCCGTGCAGCGGTGGCCGGCCGTTGGAAGGTGGGTGACCTGCCCCGCCGGGAGGTCGAGGTGCCGCCCGGGGGTGGTGGACGGTTCCGGAACCAGCCCGACGGAGATCCGACGCTTCCGGTCACCCGCCGCCGGCTGGACGTGCTGGTGGCAAGGGCGTTCGAGCCGGTACGGACCACGCTGACCTCGACGATCGACGGGATCGATGCCGAGGTGGCCACGGCCCGTGCCGCCCAGGCTGAGTGGGGCGCACGTAGAGCCTCCGAGAGGTGCGAGGTGCTGCGTCGCGTGGCCGACGAGCTCGTGGCCCGACACGACGACCTGCTCCTGGCCATGATGCACGAGGCATCCAAGACGGTGGCCGAGGCGGACCCGGAGATCGGAGAGGCGGTCGACTTCGCCCGCTGGTACGCCGAACGTGCGACGGAGCTGGAACGCATCGACGGCGCCGACTTCACCCCGCTGGGGGTGGTGGCCGTGATTCCCCCGTGGAACTTCCCGGTGGCCATACCGGCCGGCGGGACGCTGGCTGCGCTGGCTGCAGGCAACGCCGTGGTGTTCAAGCCGGCTCCCGAGACGCCCCGTTGCGCCGAGATCGTGGCCGAGGCCTGCTGGGCCGCCGGCGTCCCGGCCGACGTGCTGAGGTTCGTCCGTACCCCCGACGACGAGGTCGGCCGTCGGCTGGTGACCACTGTCGATGGTGTGATCCTGACGGGCTCGCATGAGACGGCCGACCTGTTCCGCTGCTGGGACCCGAACATGAGGCTCTTCGCCGAGGCCAGCGGCAAGAACGCTCTGGTCGTGACCGCCCAGGCCGACCTGGACCTGGCGGCCGTCGACCTGGTGCGCTCGGCGTTCGGCCACCAGGGCCAGAAGTGCTCGGCTGCCAGCCTGGGGATCCTGGTGGGTCCGGTGGCTACCGACGAGCGGTTCCTGAGACAGGTGGTGGATGCGGCGACCTCCCTGCAGGTCGGTCCCACCACCGATCCGGCCACCGTGTTCGGCCCCCTCGTGGCGCCGGCGACCGGCAAGCTGCTGGATGCCCTGACCGTGCTGGCTCCCGGCGAGGAGTGGCTGCTCGAGCCGCGACGCCTGGACGCAGACGGCCGGGTGTGGACGCCGGGGATCAAGGTGGGGGTGCGTGCCGGATCACAGTTCCATCGCACCGAGTACTTCGGACCGGTCCTGGGCCTGATCGCCGTGGACACCCTGGCCGAGGCCATCGAGGTCCAGAACGCCGTGGACTACGGCCTGACCGGGGGCATCCACTCCCTGGACCCGGTCGAGGTGGATGCATGGCTGGATGCCGTCGAGGTGGGGAACGCCTACGTGAACAGGGCCATCACCGGTGCCGTCGTACAGCGCCAGCCGTTCGGGGGCTGGAAGAGGTCGTCGGTCGGCGTGGGCGCCAAGGCCGGCGGTCCCGACTACCTCCTGCAGCTCGGCACGTGGGCGCCGTCGACGGACCTCTCCGAGGTGGATGCGGCCGAGCTGGCCAGCGCCGACGACGCCTGGTGGGAGGACCACTACGGGATTCCGCACGACCCGACGGGCCTGTTCTGCGAGGCGAACGTGCTGCGCTACCGGCCGTTGCCGGACCTGGTCGTGCGGGTCGGGTCCGGTGCGACGACGGCCGAGGTGGGTCGGGTGCTGGCGGCGTCGGAGCGCTGTGGGGTGGTGCCGCTCGTGAGTCGGGCCACGGTCGATGACGACGCCACGTTCGCCGGCACGCTGAGTGCCCACCGGTTCGGTCGGATCCGTGCGGTGGGCTTCGTGTCCGAGTTGATCCGCCGGGCGGCCATCGCAGCCGAGGTGGACCTGGTCGACGAAGCGGTCACGGCCAGTGGTCGCCTCGAGCTACGCCACCACCTCCGCGAGCAGGCGGTGAGCCGGACCCTGCACCGTTTCGGGAACCTCGTCAGCGCGGGTGACGACTGAATCATCCATCTATGGTTCTAGCAACGACTGAAATAGTTGTTGAGTTGTAGAACAACGAATGAAACGCTTGCGTGTCGGTTGATGGTGGGCCAGACTGACGAGGTGAGGCGACCCCCGATGCGGATCCTGGACCTTGCAGGCAGCCCGGCGGCCATGGGCAACGCCCATGGTGCGGCCCACTCCGAGGAGATCCGGACCTATGCCGCCGAACGCATCCTGCTTGCCGGCTCGGAGTTCTGGGCGGGTGGTGAGATCAGTCGTGGCGACGTCCTGGACATCGCCCGGTCCTGCCTCCCGGCCCACGAGGCACACTCGCCCAGCCTCTACGCTGAGATGTGCGGCATCGCCGAAGGCGCGGGGATAACGCCCGAGGAGGCCGTCGTGGTCGGCGGCTTCACGGACTTCGTGGACACGGTGCGAGCCGCCGTCGGCGGACCACACCCCGACGAGGTGGTCGAGGACGACTGCACGGCGTTCATCGTCCCTGACCACCGTTGCGACGGGCAGGGGTTCTACGGCCAGACCTGGGACATGCACGACAGCGCCACCGAACACGTGGTGCTGCTCCGGATCCAGCCTGTGGACGGCCCGGCCGCCCTGGTGTTCACCACCACGGGGTGCGTCGGACAGATCGGGATGAACGAGGCCGGAGTGTGCGTGGGGATCAACAACCTCGTCGCCACAGACGGCTGCCCGGGCGTCATGTGGACGTCGGTCGTGCGTGACGCCCTCCTGCAGGACTCGGCCGCCGCGGCCCGCGATGCCATCCTCGCCGCCGACCTGGCCGGCGCACACAGCTTCCTGGTGTTCGATGCCAGCGGTGAGGGCCACATGGTCGAGGCCTTCCCGACGGCCCGCCCCACCGTCACCCTGGACGCCGATGCGCTCGTGCACACCAACCACGCCCTGTGGAACGAAGCGGTGGCCCTGGAGGCCCCCAAGCACGATGTGTTGAAGGACAGCTCCACCCGGCGCCGGGCCAGGGCCCTCGAGCTGCTGGACCGGGACGGCATCGACGAGCACGTCCTGATGGCGGTGACCCGCGACGACGGGGCCATCTGCCAGGTATCCAGGGAGCCGTTCCACATCGAATCCAGTGGAGCGGTGATCATGCGCCCGCGCACCCTGGACTTCTGGGCGGTGTGGGGCCTGCCCAGCCACAACGAGTACGTCCACGTCCCGTTCGCCGCCTGAGCCGATGCCCGAGATCACCTACGCCACGATCCAGGAACGCTGGGCCGAGGAGTTGGCCGCGATTGAGCGGGCAGCCTTCCCGACGGCCGGAATGGTCGACCTGCTCAGCGTCGAGGACATCCGCATCCTCTGTGGAACCTTTCCCGAGGGTGGCTTCGTGGCCCTTGACGGCGACAGGCCGGTCGGCATGGGCGTGGGGATCCTCATCGACTTCGACTTCGACGAGCCCAACCACTGCCTGGACGACCTTGTCGGGGAGCACTCGTGCGGCAACCACCGGGCCGACGCCGACTGGTACTACGGGGTGACGATCGCGGTTGATCCCGGCTACCGGCGTCTCGGCATCGGAAAGGGGCTCTACGCACTTCGCAAGGAGGTGGTCCGGCGCCTCGGGAAGGCCGGGATCGTGGCCGGAGGAGTGATCCCCGGCTACGCCGACCACATCGACGCCATGACGGCTGACGAGTACGTCGACGAGGTGAAGGCGGGGCGGCTCTACGACCCGACCCTCAGCTTCCAGCTGGAGAACGGCTTCGAGGCCCTTGGGGCGATCCCCGACTACATGGAGGATCCGGCGGTCGGCGGCAACGCCGTGCTGATCGTCTGGCGTAACCCCGACCGGTAGGCGGGGGGCTGAAGGGCGGCCGGTTCAGGTGTCGTCGGCCAGTGAGGCGGGGATGGACAGGCGGGTCATGCGACCACCGTCGACGGTCACCACCTGGCCGGTCACGAACCCGGCATCTGTCGAGGCCAGCCAGAGGGCGGTGGCGGCGATGTCCACGGGATCGCCGATGCGTCCCACCGGATGCAGCGAAGCCAACTCGGCCACCGCCGTCTCACGGTTCGGGTGCCTGTCCACGTAGCCGCGGTTCAGGTCGGTGTCGATCCACCCCGGGGCAATGGCGTTGACACGTATTCCCATGGGGCCCAGGTCCACGGCCAGCGCACGGGTGAGGCCGTGGATTCCGGCCTTGGACGTGGCGTAGGCGGCGTGCAGGGCGTTGGCGGCCAGCCCCTCGATGGATCCGATGTTGATGATCGAAGGCGAGTCCCGCCCATCCATGAGCGGCAGAAGGTGCTTGACCATCAGGAACGGGCCACGCAGGTTGACAGCCATCGTGAGGTCCCAGTCGGCCACCGTTTCGTCCAGGATCGACCGGGTGTCCATGATCCCGGCGTTGTTCACCAGGACGTCGACGCCGCCGTGCCCAGCCTGCACCGACTCCGCGAACTCCAGGACCGATATCTCGTCGGTCACGTCCAGGGGGACCCATTCCCGATGTCCGGCGACGTCCAGGCCCGCCCCCACCTCGCCTGGATCGGTGAGGTCGCCGATCACGACGGTGGCGCCCTCGGCGGCCAGGCGGTCCACAATCGCCCGACCGATCCCGCGTGCACCGCCGGTCACCACCACTATCCGATCGGCCATCCGGCCCTGTGTCCCCTGTCCGCTCATGCTGTCGTGTACCCCCCGTCGATGCTCAGGTTCGCTCCGTTGATGTGACGTGACCGGTCGTCGGCCAGGAAGGCCACCAGCTCGGCCACCTCCTCGGGGCCCGGTATGCGACCCTCCGGGATGGTCGCCAGGTTGGCGGCCCTGACCTCGTCGACGGTGTCGCCGCGCGCCGAGTAGAGCATGGGGGTGTCCACGGCACCCGGGCAGACGGCATTGATCCGGATGCCCTCGTGGGCGTGGTCCAGGGCCATGGCACGGGTGAGGTTGGTGACCGCACCCTTGGAGGCGCAGTAGGCGGCCAGTCCTACGGCGCCGACCAGGCCGTTGGTGGAGCTGACGTTGACGATGGACCCACCCCCGGCTGCCCGGATGGCCGGCAGGGCCGCCCGGCTGGTCCTGAAGAGGCCGTCCACGTTGGTGGCCATGACCCGGTGCCATTCCTCGTCGGAGGTGCCCTCGGCGTCGGCCCGGGTGATCACGCCGGCCGCGTTCACCAGCACGTCGAGGCGACCGAAGGCGTGGATGGCGGATGCCACGGCCGCATCGCCGTAGCCGGGATCGGCCACGTCCCCAAGAGCGGTGGCGGCAGTGCCACCGGCGGCGCTGATCTCCTCCACGACGCTGTCGGCGCGCTCCACATCGCGCCCCCCGACCAGGATCGCCAGGCCGTCGGCCGCCAACCGCAGTGCGCACGCCCGTCCGATCCCCGAGGTTGCCCCGGTCACCAGGGCGACCCGCTGGATGTCCGGTGTGGCCGACTCCTGGTCCTGTGCGTCCGTCCGTGTCATCTGTGTCCTCCCTCCGGGCCGTGGGCCCTACATCTCCCGGCCGGACCGCATCCGCAGCCGGCGGGCGTACAGGTTCACGCCCCAGCCGAGGAGCGGATCGGGGAGGTTCCGGTTGGGCCTTCCCCTGGCCAGCATCGCGTCCAGCAGGTCCGAGCCCTCGCCGCAGACCATCTCGGCTATGAGCTTCCCGCAGATCGCCCCACGGCTGAGCCCCGTGCCGTTGTGGACCAGCGCACCGTGGATGCCGTCGGCGAGGCGACCGAAGACCGGTTCGCCGTTGCGGGCCATGGACAGCGCACCGCCCCACGAGTAGTCGAACGGCACGTGCGCCAGGCCGGGGAAACGACGCTCGAAGGCCACCCGGTGGGCCCGGGCGGCCCGACGCCGGAAGCGGCCACCGGCCATGGAGTGACGGCTGTAGCTGTAGACGTTGCGGACCAGGATCCGGCCGTCCACCAGGCGTCGCACAGTGGTGCCCGACGGTGCCGCCGGAATCACACCCCAGGTCAGGTCGCCACCTATCGAAGCCGACTCCTCGTCGGTGAGGGGCCGCGTCATCGACCCCCATGTCACGACCGGGATGAGGTGGCGGGCGTAGAAGCCGAAGCCGGCGGCGAAGCCGTTGTTGGCCAGCACGACCTCCGGGGTGCGGATGGTTCCGCCGTCGGTGTACAGCTCGTGGGGCGGGCCCTCGTCCAGCCACGTCACCGGGGTCTCCTCGTGGACGGTCACGTTGGACGGCAGGGATGCCGCCAGGCCCCGGCAGAGCGCAGCCGGCTGCAGCAGCACCGTCCCGGGCGTGTGGAGCGCCCGCTGGTAGTAGTCGATGCCCAGCCGCTCCACGGTGGCTTCGCGGTCCAGCAGTTCGTAGTCCTCGTCGAGGAGGTCCAGGGTGGCTGCGAATCGGTCCAGGTCCCGTGCCCCGCGGTCGGTACACGCAGCGTGGATCTTGCCGGCCCAGGTCCAGTCGCAGTCGATGCCGTGGGCCGTCACCGCTTCGGCCAGGTAGGCCTGCCCGGCCCTGTTCAGGGCGATCTGCTGCCTCTCGTACGTGGCCGAGTCGGCGAAGCCCTCGGAGCGGATGTTGTGGGCGTGGTCGATGGCGAAGCCGGACGATCGTCCGGCGGCGCTGTTTCCGATCCGGCCCGCCTCGACGAGGAGGATCCGGGCCTCCGGGCGCAGCTCGGCCAGCCTGCGGGCGGCCGCCAGCCCTGTGAACCCGGCGCCCACGACGACCACGTCGGCCTCAGTGGGACCGGAGAGCGGTGCGGCCGGTGGCACCTCGGGCAGGGTCTCGAACCAGCCGTTGTTCCTGTCGTACCGGGGCAGGAGCGTGACGGCACCCATCGTGGCCTCCCCCGTCCGATCAGCGCGCCGCCATCAGGACAGGTCCATCCAGATGGTCTTCAGCTCGGTGTACTGCTCGTGGGCGGCGATCGACTTGTCCCGGCCACCGAAGCCCGACTGCTTGAAACCGCCGAAGGGCGTGGTGATGTCGCCTTCGCCGTAGCAGTTCACGGCGACCGTTCCGGCCCGGATGGCCCGCGATGCCAGGTGGGCGGTGCGCAGGTCGGTGGTGTGGATGGTGGCGGCCAGCCCGTAGTCGGTGTCGTTGGCGAGGCGGATGGCCTCCTCGGGCGTGTCGAAGGTGGTCACCGCCAGGACCGGTCCGAAGACCTCCTCGCGTGCCAGGCGGCTGGCGGGATCCACGTTCGTGAAGACGGTGGGCTCCACGAACCATCCGCCGCTCTCCTGACGGACCCGGTTGCCGCCGATCGCACACGTCGAGCCAGCCTCCCGGGCATCGGAGATGTGGCCCAGCACCTTTTCCAGGTGGGCCTCCTCGATCATGGCCCCCACGGTCGTCTCGGGCACCAGGGGGTCGCCCACCACCCAGTCCCGGCTGCGCTCGGCGATGCGCTCCATGAGCTCGTCGAAGACCGAGTGCTGGACGATGAGCCGCGAGTTGGCGCTGCAGTTCTGGCCGCCGTTCCAGAAGATCCCCTCGCAGATCCCGGCCGCTGCCGCATCCAGGTCGTCGGCGTCGGCCATGACGATGACGGGGCTCTTGCCGCCGCATTCCAGCAGCACCTCCTTGAGGTTGGAGTCGGCCGAGTACCGCAGGAAGTGGCGGCCCACCTCGGTGGATCCGGTGAAGGCCACGCAGTCCACGTCCGGGTGCAGGCCTATGGCAGCGCCGGCCGTCTCGCCGAATCCGGGAACCACGTTCAGGACGCCGTCCGGGATCCCGGCCTCTATGGCCAGCTCGGCCACCCGGATGGTCGACATGGAGGTCTGTTCTGCCGGCTTCAGCACGCAGGTGTTGCCGGCCGCCAGGATCGGGCCGATCTTCCAGCCGGCCATCATCAGCGGGTAGTTCCAGGGCAGCACGGCACCGACCACGCCGATGGGCTCGCGCACCACCATCCCGACCTTGCCGGGGCCCGACGGCGAGAGTTGGTCGTAGAGCTTGTCGCACGCCTCGGCGTGCCAGCGCAGCGTCATGACCAGGTCGGGGACGTCGATACCCGAGCAGTCGCTGATCGGCTTGCCCCCCTCCAGCGTCTCGATGATGGCCAGTTCGTCGGTGTGGGCCTCCACCAGGCTGGCGAACCGCAGTAGAAGCAGCTTGCGGTCAGCGGGCGCCATGCGGCCCCAGGGTCCCTCCTCGAAGGCGGACCGTGCCGCGGCGACGGCCCGGTCCACGTCCGTGGCGTCGCACTCGGAGACCTGGGCCAGCTCGCGACCGGTGGCCGGATTCAGGGTGGCGAAGGTCCGTCCGCTGGCCGATTCCACGCTGCGGCCCCCGATGAGGGCCCGCGTCGGAGGCTGCACGGATGCCGCCAGGGCCGTCGGATCTGCAAGGTCGGTGGTCATCGGGTGCTCCTCGTCGGGATCGTCCTGCCTACTCCCGCCCGGTTGGTCATGCGTACCAGCCAGTCGCGTTCGTCGTCCCATTCCCGGAACACCAGGCGGTCACGGTCCACCCGGTTGGTCGGCAGCGTGGAGAGGGCGGCGGTCAGCGATACGCGGCCCCGGCGGGTCATGGGCATCACCGGGCGACGGCACGGGCCCACCGGACGGCCGACCATGTTGGTGGCCGTCTTGACCGCCACGTTGTACTCGGCGTCCACGGCGTTGTCCCAGAAGAACAGGTTGGCTGGCAGCATCCGGTTCCAGAGTTCGAGTGCCTCCAGGTGGCGACCGGCGGTTATGTGGTCGTAGAGGGCCACGCACTCGTGCGGCATGACGTTGGCGGCACCCCAGATCCAGCCTGCTGAACCGGCCATGAGGGCGTACGGGGCCAGTGGGTCGGTTCCGGCCAGGACGTGGCCGCCGATGCCCAGCAGCTGCTGGATGCGGATCAGGTCGCCTGTCGAGTCCTTGATGTAGTCGATGTTCTCCATGGCTATGAGCTTCCGGTACAGGTCCGGGGTGATGTCGAAGCCGGACTGTGCGGGGATGTTGTAGAGGACGATGGGGGTGTCGATGGCCCGGGCCAGCTTCTCGTAGTGGTACATGACCCCGCGTTCGAACGGTCCCTCGAAGTAGGGAGGGAGGACCATCACCGCGCTGGCGCCCAGGTCGATCGCAGCCCGGGAGTTCTCGATGGCGTCCACGGTGGTTATCGCCGACGTCTGGCAGATGACCGGGATGCGGCCTGCCACCTGTTCGATCCCGACCTCGAAGACCCGCCGCTTCTCGTCGGTGGATAGGAAGGCGAACTCACCGGTGCCGGCGGCCAGCACCAGGCCGTGGATGCCGGCCTCGACGAGGCTCTCTACGTGGTCGCGCAGCCGCCCCTCGTCCAGCGACTCACCGGAATCGTCGAACGGGCTGCACATGGCGGCGCACACGCCGTGGAGCAGAGGTGGTTCCGGGGCGGTGCCGTTGGTGGTGGTCATGTCGGATTCCTCGGGGTTCTCGGTGGGCTGTCGCCGTCTCAGGTGACCAGGTCCGGCAGCTCGGCGTCACGACGAGCCACGTAGTCGTCCAGTTCTTCGCGGACGTGGTCCTCCAGTTTCGGTTCCTCGTACTCCTCGAGCATCTGGCGGCACCTGGCGGTCGCCCTCTCCTCGGCGCTCTGGGACCCGTCGGCCAGCCACTGTTCGTAGTTGTCGCTGTTCATCATCTCAGGCATCGAGAAGGCGGTCTGGAAGTTGGCCAGCGTGTGCTCCGTGCCGAGGTGGTGGCCGCCCGCCGGCACCGAGCGCATCGAGTCCAGCACCTCGTCCAGGGCGTCGAACGAGACCCCGCTGCCCAGCCGGTACATGAGCTCCAGCTGCTCGCTGTCCAGGACCCACTTGGCGTAGCTCTGGCACATGGCGCTCTCCAGGTAGCCGGTGGTGGAGAGGACGAAGTTCGTGCCCGCCATGAGCACGCCGTACATGTTGCGGGCCGCCTCGTAGCCGGCCTGGGCATCCACCATCTTGGAGCTCGTGCAGGAGCCGCTGCAACGCGACGGCAGGTTGTAGTGGCGGGCCATCTGGGCGGTGAGCAGGTTCATGTGGCAGATTTCAGGCGTGCCGGCCTGGGGAGCGCCGGTACGCATCGAAACGGTGGAAAGCCACTGGCCGTAGAGGGCGGGAGCGCCCACCCGGACCAGCTGCGAGAAGGCCACGCCGGTGAGGGCCTCGATGTTGACCTGGATGACCGCCCCGACCGTGGAGGCCGGTGTCGACGCGCCACCCAGCACGAACGGGCTGAAGAGCGTGGCCTGGTTGGCGGCTGCGAAGACCCGGACGCTGTCCAGCATGGTCTTGTCCCAGACCAGGGGGGTGTTGGCGTTGGCCAGGCATGTCATGACGGTCGTCTCGCGCACGAAGTCCTGGCCGAACACGATCCCCGCCATGTGCAGGCTGTCCTCGGCCCGGTCCATGGAGGTGACCGCTCCCATGAACGGCTTGGACGAGTACTTCAGGAGGCTCTCCGTCATGTAGAGGTGCCGCTTCGGGACCGGTACGTCCATCGGCTCGCAGACCACCCCGCCCGACATGTGCAGTGCCGGTGACAGGTGGTTCAGCTTCGTGAAGTCACGGAAGTCCTGCAGGGTGGCTGGGCGACGGACCCCGTCCAGGTCCAGCACGTACGGGGCGCCGTAGGAGGGGGTGAAGATGGTCCTGCCATCGCCGACCGTGACCGTGTGGGCCGGGTCGCGGGCCACCATCGTGTACGACGAGGGAGCGGTGCCGACCAGCGACATCAGGTGCTCGCGGTCGATGCGCACGGTGACGCCGTCAACGTCGGCCCCGGCCGCACGCCACATGCCGATGGCGTCGTCACACCTGAACTCGACGCCCACCTCCTCGATGATGTCCATGGAGGCGTCATGGATCCTCTGGACCTGCCCGTCGTCGAGCAGGTCCACCCAGGGGATCCTGCGCTCCAACTCGGGAAGCCACCTCTGGACCCGGGTACGGCGCTTCGCGACGCGGGCGTCCCGGCCCCGCCGGACCGCGCGCTCTGGCCGGTCCGTGCTCGTTTCGGTCACAGGCGTACAGGTCCGGCTCGCACCGTCGGATGCTTGCCGTGATCGGCGCTGAAGGCAAGCGAGGTCCTCGCATTGCCGTGTCGTGCCGCCGATGCGAGACTCCCGCCCGTGCCGGACAGCCCAGATGACGAGCAGCGTGCCGATACCGGTGCGTTGGGCCACCTCCGGATAGCCGACTTCAGCCGGGTGCTGGCGGGGCCGATGGCAACGATGGTGCTGGGTGACCTGGGCGCCGACGTGGTGAAGGTCGAGCAGCCGGGCGTGGGCGACGAGACCCGTACCTGGGGGCCGCCGTGGTGGGGCGAGGGGGATGCGGCGACCAGCACCTACTACCTGGGCCTGAACCGCAACAAGCGCAGCATCGCACTGGACCTCCGGAATGCCGAGGACCTAGCCGTGGCCCGGAGGATCGCCCTGGACGCCGACGTCGTGGTCGACAACTTCCGGGTGGGGACCATGGAACGCTTCGGCCTGGACAGGGAGTCGCTGGCTACCGAGCGGCCCGACCTGGTCACCTGTTCGATCACGGGGTTCGGCAGTACCGGAGCCGGTGCCCGCCTGGCCGGCTACGACTTCCTGGTCCAGGCCATGAGCGGGGTGATGTCCATCACGGGCGACGCCGACGGCGAGCCGACCAAGATCGGCTCGGCAATGGTGGACAACCTGACCGGTCTCTACGCCGTGATCGCCATCCTGGCGGCCATCGAGGAACGCCATCGGACCGGCCTCGGCCAGCACGTGGAGGTCTCGCTCATGGGAGCGGCCCTGGCAGGCCTGTTGAACGTCGGGTCGGGGCACGTCGTGGCCGACGTGGATCCGGGCAGGCAGGGCAACCGGCACCCGTCGATCGTCCCGTACCAGCCGTACCGGACGTCGGACGGCGTGCTTGCCGTGGCCGCCGCCAGCCCGGGCCTCTGGGAGAGGTTCTGCGTGGTCCTTGGGCGCGAGGACTGGCTGACCGACGTCCGCTTCTGTGACAACGGGTCACGGATGCGACACGCCGACGAGCTGGAGGTCGAGATCGAGTCGGTCCTGGCCACCGGCACGACGGAGGCGTGGCTTGAGCGCCTGCGTGCCGGCGGCATCCCGGCGGGGCCGATCAACACGGTGCGCGGTGCATTCCTGGAGGCGGCTGAGTTGGGGCTGGAACCGGTCGACGTGTTCGTCGATGGCGACGGGGAGTTCAGGTCCGTGCGGTCTCCGATTCGGATGTCGGCGACGCCGCCGACGGTCAGGCGGCGACCGCCGACCAACGACCAGCACGGGGCCGAGCTCCGATCCGGGCTGGATTCCTGAACGGACCGGTACCGCTACGGCGGTGGCCGGCTCGGAGGACCGGGTCTACGGCTCGATGACGTTCCAGAAGAGCGGGAAGTCGGTGAGGTTCCCGAACAGCCCCAGGACCCGTTCGACGTCGCCGGTGATGGTGACCGCTCCGGATTCCACGACCTCGGCGAACGGGGTGCCCGTGGCGATCATGTCCTCCAGCGCCACCCGGTCGCCGGTGACGGTTGCGTCTGGCGATGCATGCGTCCGTCCGGGCAGCGAGTGCAGGGTTCCGTTGGAGAGCTCCACCCTGACCGTGTCGGCGACGTCCGGTAGGACCCAGTCCACGAAGAGGTGGCCCAGCGGCACGACGGCCGGACCGTCCAGGCGCACCGCCAGGAAGTCGAAGATCTGCTGGAGGCTCATGCCCCGGAGCACCTCGTCCTTGGGGCGTTGGATGGTCTGGAGGCCGATGGGTCCGTTCCGGAGTTCCTGGGCGCCGGTCAGGTAGATGTCGCGCCACGGGCCGGATTCGGCCCGGTAGCCGAGCTGCTCGAAGGCGTCGGCCTGCAGAAGGCGGGCATCGTCGCAGGTCGGGTCGGCGAACACGGCGTGGCGGAGCACCTCGGCCACCCAGCGGTGGTCTCCGGCCTCGTAGGAGGCACGGGCCTGTTCAAGGAGGCGGTCCATGCCACCCATGAAGTCGACGTAGCGCTGCCCAGCCTCGACCGGCTCGTAGGGGTCGAGGCTGGACGGGTGCCCGTCGTAGAAGCCGAGGTACCGCTGGTACACCGCCCGGACGTTGTGGCTGACCGTGCCGTAGTAGCCGTGGCAGAGGTAGTCCTCCCAGAGGCCCTGCGGCAGGTCGATGGCCGCCGAGATCTCGTTCGGCGTGAGGCCCCTGTTGGCCAGGCGCATGGCCTCGTCGTGGAGCCAGCGGTAGAGGTCCCGCTGGCGGGTGAGGTAGCCGTTGCATGCCTCGGCTCCCCAGTGGGGCCAGCCGTGGCTGGCGAAGACCACGTCGGTGACGTCGCCCCAACGGTCCATGGCCTCGTCGATGTAGCGGCTCCACATGAGGGCGTCACGCACCAGGGCGCCGCGCAGGGTGAGCACGTTGTGCATGGTGCCGGTGCAGTTCTCGGCCATGCAGAGGGCGCGGTGGTCCGGGAAGTAGAAGTGCATCTCGGCCGGTGCCTCGGACTCCGGGGTGAGTTGGAACTCGATCCGGATGCCGTCCAGCACGAGTTCCTGGCCGGTCTCGGTGATCTCGATGGTGGGAGCCACCAGTGCCGAGGACCCGGTGGGGACCCCCTTGCCCAGGCCCTGGTCCACGTGGCCCTGCTCGTCGGCCGGCAGGAGCATCCCCATCTGGTAGGTGGCCCGGCGACCCATGGCGGGAGCGGCGACCACGTTCTCGGCGACCGCCTCGTGCAGGAATCCCTCCGGGGCCACGACCGGAACCTCGCCGGACTCCACCCGGGCCCGGTCGACCACGCCCAGCACGCCGCCGTAGTGGTCGACGTGGGAGTGGGTGTAGATCACGGCCGTGACCGGTCGTTCGCCCAGGTGTTCGGTGACCAGGTCGTAGGCGGCGGTGGCGGTCTCGGTGGTGGTCAGCGGGTCGATGACCACCCATCCGACGTCGCCCCGGATGAACGTGATGCTGGAGGTGTCGAAGCCCCGCACCTGGTAGAAGCCGTCCAGTACCTCGTAGAGGCCGTGCTGGGCGTTGAAGCCGGCCTGTCGCCACAGCGACGGGTTGACGGTGTCGGGACAGGCAGCGTGTACGAAGTCCGATGCCGAGAGGTCCCAGGTGATGGGCTGCCACGGGTTGGGGAGCAGCTTCGGGATGACGGGATCGGTCCTCGTGGCGATGAAGCCCCGGGCCACGTTGGCCGCATCGGTACCGTCATCGGGCGGCAGGGTGGCAGCGAAGGCCTCGATGTCGGCCCGGGTGTGGGCGGTGGCCGGCTTGCGGGAGCGCGGGTCGTCCGTCATCGGATCTCCTCGTGGTTGCGGCCTACGGGGTGCGTGGCCGGATCATGGTCCAGCGTCGGGATGTCGCCCGGACCGTCCTGGTAACGGTTCAACTCGAATCGGGCGACGACGAAGTGGTGCACCTCGTCGGGACCGTCGGCCAGGCGGAGGGTGCGCTGGCGTGTGTACATGCCGGCCAGCGGCGTCCACTGCGAGACGCCGGTGGCGCCGTGGATCTGGATGGCGGCGTCGATGATCTGGCAGACCTTCTCCGGGACCATGGCCTTCACGGCGCTGATCCACACCCGGGCTTCGGCGTTGCCCATGGTGTCCATGGCCTTGGCGGCCCTCAGGACCATGAGGCGCATCGCCTCGATCTCGATCCGGGCCCTGGAGATGACCTCCATGTTCTTGCCCAGGTGGGCGAGCGGCTTGCCGAACGCCTCACGGTGGAGTCCCCGGCGGCACATCAGCTCGATGGCCCGCTCGGCGGCCCCGATGGACCGCATGCAGTGGTGGATGCGGCCCGGGCCGAGGCGGAGCTGGGAGATCTCGAATCCCCTGCCCTCGCCCAGCAGCATGTTCGATGCCGGCACCCTCGCATCCTTGAAGGTGATGTGCATGTGGCCGTGGGGGGCGTCGTCGTCGCCGAAGACCTGCATCGGATGGTCGACGGTGACACCGGGGGTGTCGATGGGCACGAGGATCTGAGACTGGCGGCGGTGCGGCGGACCATCGGGGCTGGTCTGCAGCATCGTGATCATGATCTTGCAGCGGGGGTCGCCTGCCCCTGAGATGTAGTACTTGGTGCCGTTGATGACCCACTCGTCGCCGTCCAGGACCGCCCGGCAGGCAAGGGTCTTGGCGTCCGAGGAGGCCACGTCGGGTTCGGTCATGGCGTAGGCGGACCTGATCTCACCGTTCAGCAGTGGTTCCAGCCACTGCTTCTTCTGCTCCGGGGTGCCGACCCTCTCCAGGACCTCCATGTTGCCGGTATCGGGGGCCGAGCAGTTGAGGCTCTCCGAGGCGAGGGGGTTCTTGCCCAGCTCGGATGCGATGTAGGCGTAGTCCAGGTTCGAGAGGCCCTCTCCGGTCTCGGCATCCGGGAGGAAGAGGTTCCAGAGTCCGACCTCGCGGGCCTTGGTCTTGAGACCGTCCAGGATTTCCATCTGGCCCGGGTGGTAGCCCCAGTGGTCGCTCCGTTCAGCCCCCAGCCGGTGGAACTCAAGGGTGACCGGTTCCACCTCGTCGGCGATGAAGGTCCGCACCTGGTCGTAGACGGGTCGTGCGCCCTCGGACATGGTGAGGTCCAGGGAGGGGTCGGTGGGATCCTCGATGTGCAGGCCGGGGCCGATTGCCATGGGTGAGTCCTAGTGCTGGGCGGCGCCCTCGGGGGGCGGGTAGGGGCCGAATCTAGGCGCGCTCGCCCCGGGCCTCCCCAGCGGGCAGAATGCGCGCCATGCACGTCACGGAGGAGGTCCTGGGGTTGTTCGCCGCCACTGGTGGGAACACCTACTCCGAGCAGGTGAGCATGCAGCAGCACGCCCTGCAGGCTGCGGCCCTGGCCCGTGCCTCCGGTGCCCAGGATGCGCTCGTCCTGGCTTCCCTGCTCCATGACGTCGGTCACTTCCTGGCCCAACCCGACTCGGAGTTCGGGGTGACGGACCACGGCACGACGGGAGGGGCGTGGCTGGCCGAACGGTTCGTGGCGGCGGTCAGCGAGCCGGTCCGGCTGCACGTTGCAGCCAAGCGGTACCGGTGCTTCGTGGACCCGGCATACGAGGAGGAGCTCAGCCCGGCATCCATCGGGACGCTGCGCCTACAGGGTGGTGCCATGTCGGCTGCCGAGGCCCGGGAGTTCGAGGCCGAGCCGTTCGCACAGGACGCCCTGGCCCTCCGGTCGTTCGACGACGGGGGCAAGGTCGCCGGTCTGGACATCCCGGTGCTGGAGGCCTGGCGGCCCCTGCTGGACTCGCCGGAGTTCCGGTTGTGACGGGCCTGTCGGTCTCGGCGGTGGAGGCCGAGGTGCTCACCGTGGAGCTGGCCGGGGGTCCGGCCAGGTTCCACGCCATCTGGTTGCGTGACAACGCACGCGACGAAGGCTCGCGGGACGTGGCCAACGACCAGCGCCTGTTCGACGTGTCGGAACTCCCGGAAGAGGTGGTCATCGCTGCCGCCGAGGTGGTGGACGGCGACCTGCGTGTGGAGTTCGGCCCGGATGGGGTGGTCAGCACCTTCGAGGTCGACTGGCTGGAGGCACACCGCTACGACGGCGTGGATCGCAGCTCCTCCGGAGCGGTTCCCTGGTTGGCGGCGGGCCTGGAGCCCCAGAGGCTGGCGTGGTCACGAAGCGACGACCCGTCAGCAAGGTTGGCCACGACGGTCGCCCTCGTACGCGACGGCCTGGCGATCGTCGACGGCCTGGCCTGCGGTCCTGATCCGACGGGCCCCTCAATCGGTGACGTCGCCGGGATCTGGGGGCCGATCAGGGAGACCAACTACGGCGAGGTGTTCCACGTACGCGCTGAGGCCGATCCGGTGAACCTGGCGTTCACGCCGCGGGCGCTGAACGTGCATACCGACAACCCGTACCGCCGCCCGGTGCCCGGATTCCAGCTCCTCCACTGCCTCGTGGCCAGCGAGGCCGGTGGCGTGACAGTGCTGGTCGACGGCTTCAGTGCCGCCGAGGCGTTGCGTGACGAGGACCAGGGTGCCTTCGACCTGCTGGCCGGTCACCGGGTGCCGTTCCGGTGGCGGGGCGACGGGTTCGACCTGCGGAACCGTTCGGCCGTCATAGGGGTGGACGACCGTGGGGTGGTGCTGGCGGTCAACTACAACAACCGGTCGGCGGCGCCGTTCGACACGCCTTTCGAGGAGATGTCCGGCTTCTACGAGGCGTACCGGTCCTTCGCCAGGCTCCTGCACCGCCCTGAGATGGAGTACCGGTTCACGCTCTCGCCGGGCGAGTGCCTGGTGTTCGACAACGAACGTGTCCTCCACGGCCGGGAGGGCGAGTCCGACCCGGAGCGTTACCTGCAGGGCTGCTATCTCGACCGGGACTGGGTCCACGGCAGCATCCGGCCACCTGCAGAGGTGCCCGGAGATGGGATCCCACCCCTTGGAGCACGGGTCGGGGATCCGGCGGAAGGCAGCGCACCATGATGGATATAGAGGGCCTGGTCCGCCATGACGTGGATGCCCATGGAACGAGGATCCACGTCGCCGAGGTGGGTGAGGGCCCGATGGTGCTCTTCGTCCACGGCTTCCCCGAGTCCTGGTACTCGTGGCGCCACCAACTGCCGGCGGTGGCGGCGGCCGGCTACCGGGCCGTGGCCATCGACGTACGTGGCTACGGGTCCTCGGAGTGTCCTTCAGAGGTGGACGCCTACCGCCTGGTCAACCTGGTCGGGGACTGCGTGGGGGTGGTCGAGGCGTTGGGCGAGGCCGGAGCCGTGATCGTGGGCCACGACTGGGGATCGCCGATCGCCAGCACTGCGGCGCTGCTGCGCCCCGAGGTGTTCCGGGCGGTCGCCCTCCTGAGCGTCGCCTACACCCCGCCCAACGAGTTCCGACCGACCGACGTCTTCCGGATGATGGGCGGAGACGACACGTTCTACATCGAGTACTTCCAGGAACCCGGCGTGGCCGAAGCCGAGATAGGCACCGATCCGGCCCGGTGGCTGGAGGGGATGATCTTCAGCGCATCGGGGGACGCACCGCCGCCGCTCCCGGGAGAACCGACCGGCTTCTCCGTTGCCGACGGCGGCCGGTTGGACGACCGCTTCCGCTACCCGACGGGTCCGCTGGCATGGCAGGGCGCCGACGACCTCGCCTTCTATGTCGGAGAGTTCGCCAGGGCCGGGTTCTCCGGCGGCCTGAACCGCTACCGCTGCGTGGACCACGACTGGGTCGACCTGCGGGCCTGGCGTGAGGCGCCGATCCACCAGCCCTCGCTCTACATCGGTGGGGAGAAGGACGGCCCCACCATCTGGGGCGCCGGCAGCATCGCCCGCTACCCCGAGACCCTGCCGGGCCTGCACGACTCGGTGGTCCTGCCGGGCGTCGGCCACTGGATGCAGCAGGAGGACGCTGTGGGGGTCAACGCCCTCCTCCTGGACTTCCTGGAAGCCTGCTCCTGATCAAGGGTGCGGCGGTTGCCGGTGGTCGTACCGACGGCCGCGGCCTGCGCCCCACGGGACTACCGGTAGGCGTCGCCTAGGGTCACCCGGATGGGAAAGGGCGACCATGGCCGGCTGACCCGCTCGCTGGGGCTCCGCCATGTCTTCGCCCTCTCGACGGGGGCGATGCTCTCCTCGGGCCTGTTCCTGCTGCCCGGCATCGCTGCGGCGAAGGCCGGACCGGCCGCCGTGCTGGCCTACCTGCTGGCGGGCCTGCTGGCCGTGCCGGCAATGCTCAGCGTGTCCGAGCTGGCCACGGCACTACCCAAGGCAGGCGGCGCGTACTACTTCCTGGAGCGGGCGCTGGGACCGGCGGTTGGGACCGTCGCCGGGTTCGGGACCTGGCTCTCGCTGGTGCTCAAGGACGCCTTCGCAATGGTCGGCATGGCTGCCTACCTGGTGCTGATCCTGGACGTGAACGCCACGCTCCTGGCCCTGGTGCTCATCGGCATGTTCACCCTGGTGAACGTGGTGGGGTCCAAGGCCAGCGCCTCGATGCAGCTCGTCCTGGTGGTGGTGGTGCTGGGTGCAATGGCCTGGTTCATCGTCGAGGGCCTGGCTGAGACGGCTTCGCGTGGCTTCGACGGCTCGAACCTGGACCCCTTCTTCACCACGGGGGTATCCGGGATCACCGCCGTGATCGGCCTGGTGTTCGTGTCGTTCGGCGGCCTCACCAAGGTGGCCAGTGCCGCCGAGGAGGTGGAGGATCCCTCGCACCGCATTCCGTTGGGCATGGCCCTCTCGTTGGCCACCGCCACGGTGTTCTACACGCTCGGGGTCCTGGTGGTCGTCGCCCTGGTGCCGCCCGACGTGCTGCACGGCGACCTGGCCCCCATCCACACCGCAGCCCAGGCGGTCCTGCCCAGGTTCGGCGTCTGGCTGGTGGTGGTGGCGGCACTGGCCGCCTTCTCATCGGCGGTGAACGCGGGGATCCTGGCTGCCGCCCGGTATCCGATGGCCATGGCCCGCGACGGCCTCCTGCCGGCCCGCATGGGGACCCTCAGCCGGTTCGGCACCCCGGTCGTCGGTGTCGTCATGACGGGATCGGCCATCGCCCTGGTCGTCGTGGCATTCGACATCGAGTCCATCGCCAAGATGGCCAGCGCCTTCGTGCTCCTGACCCTGGGCCTGGTGAACCTGGCCGTGCTGGTGCTGCGGGCATCGGAGATCCGGTCGTACGCACCGGCGTTCCGGTCACCCCTGTACCCGTTCACCCAGTTGGCCGGCATGGCCATCTCGGGATACCTGATCGTGCGCCTCGGGGTCTCCGCCCTCGCCTTCGTGGCCATCGTGTCCGCCCTGGGTTGGGCGTGGCACCACCTCTACGCCACCCCGCGGACCGATCGGGCCGGTGCCATCCGCCACGTGTTCCGCCGCTGGGGTCGTGGGGCCGATGAGACCCTGGAGCGCGAGATCAGCGCTGCGATGGCCGGGCACGGGTTGCGCTCCATCGACGACTATCCGGGCCTCATCGCCCGGGCCGTGGTCCTCTCCGTGCCGGCTGGCACGGACATCACGGAGGCGGCGGCCCGTGCGGCGGCCGTGCTGTCGGACCGCATCGGCGTGCCGACCGAGCGGGTCACCGAGCGGTTCCTGGAGACGGGGTCGCTCTGGATCCAGCCGTCGGACGACCACCCCACGGCCACGCCGGTGGCCCTCTTCGACGCCATCCAGACGGATCAGCTGGTCATCGTGCGGGCCGCGGCGGGGATTCGCATACCATCCGCCTGGGGTGGGTCGGGCGAGCTGGTGAACGCCCTGTTCTTCCTGGCCGGTACCTCGTCGGACCCGGGCCGGTCCCTGCGCCTGGCCGGTGAGTTGGCCGGGTTCCTCCACTCCGGTGCCCGCGCCTGCGGCCTGGCCACCACCGAGGCCGAGGTGAAGTCGTCGCTCCTACCCGGCTGGGCGGTCCGTCAATACGCACTGCTGCCCGAGGGGCGCGATGCCGGCCTCATCGGTCGGCGGGTGGGTGGCCTGGACCTTCCCGACGGGGTGGAGTT
Organism: Acidimicrobiia bacterium; assembly: GCA_012961035.1. Taxonomy (GTDB): domain Bacteria; phylum Actinomycetota; class Acidimicrobiia; order Acidimicrobiales; family MedAcidi-G1; genus UBA9410. Next base: position 5,545 of record DUAC01000092.1, on the reverse strand, counting down.
GGCCGCGGTGATCCGGTTCGGGGTTCCCCTGCTCGTGGACGACAGCCTGGTGCTGGAACCCGACGACCAGGTCACGATCGTCGGCCCGGAGGACGTCATGCCGACCCCCGGAGATCCCGCCCCAGTCGCCTGACCTTCCTGCACCGGTCAGGCGATGAGGAGGCGGCGGATCTCGGCTGCTCCGGCCACGCGTTCGGCATCGGTGGCGGCGATGGGGGCGAGGTTGAAGTCGACGGCGCCTGCGTCCACGAACGGGCGGAGCCAGTCGGCGATCTCGGCGGGGGTCCCGACTGGGGAGTACCTCTCGAAGGCCGACCAGGGAGCGCCGTAGAACTTCTCCATGGCCGGGGCCAGGAGCGCGGTGCCATCGGCGGGGTTGTCGCCCAGCCCGACCCATACCTGGTAGCCGTGCCGCCACGACACGCCGCTTCGTCCGACCTCGTCGGCGGTCGCCTCGGCGAGGGACACGCCCTCGGCAAAGCGGCCGGGGGAGCACCACGAGGCCAGCCATCCGTCGCCTCGTCGGCCGGCGCGTTCCACGGCGGCGTTGGACCGCCCGCCCACGGTGATCGGGACCGGTGGCGATGGGGCAGGTAGCACCGATACGTCCGGGGCCTCGTAGAACTCGCCGTGGTGGTCAACGGTCTCGCCGGCCAGGAGTGGCCGTAGGACGTCCAGCGCTTCGTTGGTGCGGCGCCCGCGGGTGGCCGGATCCACCCCGACCACCTCCATCTCGTGGCGGTCCTCGCCGCCCACGCCCACCCCGAAGGTGAGGCGGCCGGGCGCCTGCTCGGCGAGCGTGGAGACCTGTCGGGCCACGGCCACCGGGTGGCGCAGCGCCAGCAGGTAGACGCCCACGTAGACGCCGATCGTGGGGTGGAGGCCTGCCAGCCACGACACGGTCATGAGGCCGTCGCGTCCCCGCCCACCGTGGAAGGCGACGTGGTCGGCGGTGACCAGGTGGTCCAGCCCGGCCTCGGCTGCTGAATGCACGTACTCGACCGCCTCCCCGTGCGTGGCGAATCCCACTGGCGGGATCGACAACCCGACCCTCATCCGGGTCGACGGGGGCGTGGTCAAGGTGTGCGCTTCTCCCCGAAGGCATCCCAGGAGGTGATCCTCTCGGCACCTCGGTACCGGGGGGCCACCCCCCACTTCCCGGTCGGGTGCCCCAGCGGGAGCAGCGCCAGCACCTCGTAGCGCTCCGGGATGCCGAGCAGTGAGCGCACGTCGTCCTCGTAGATGCGGTGAAGGGTGGTCAGCGCCGTGCCGAGGCCCAGCGAGCGGGCGGCCAGCATGAAGTTCTGGATGGCCGGGTACACCGAGGCGTGGGTGGGCCCGACGGGCATCGGCCCCTCCTCGTCGTGGACGGTCATGTCGATGGTCGGCATGAGCAGCAGGACGATCACGGGTACGTGCTCGAGGTTCTCGGCCAGGTGCACGGTGGCCCTGTTGTTGCGTTCCCAGGCGTCGCGTGCGGAGTCATTCGGGAACTCGCCGGGGGCGATGGCCACCTCGTAGCGCGCCCAGCCTCGACGGTAGATTCCGGCCAGGCCGGCACGTAGTTCGGGGTCCTGCACGACCACGAACTGGTACGGCTGGATGTTCCCCCCGCTGGGTGCCTGGACGGCCGCCTCCAGGCAGGTCCAGATGTCCTCGTCTGCCACGGGCTCGTCTGAGTAGCGGCGCATCGCCCGGTTGGTCATCAGGCCGTCCAGCAGCCCGATCTGGTTTCCCCGGGCCTGTCCCGTCTCGAATGTCATCGGTTGCTCCCTACTTCCCGGTGAACCGGGGTTCGCGCTTCTCGGCCAGGGCCGAGAGTGCTTCGGTGAAGTCCTCGGAGCCGAATGTGACGGTCTCCAGGGCGGTGGACAGGTCGAAGGCCGGGCCGCAGGTCTGTTTGATCCAGGCGTTCACCGCCTGCTTCGTGAACTGGACTGCCTGGGGCGCTCCGGCGGCCAGGCGCTTTGCCCAGGCCAGGCCGGCTGCTACGCACGCCTCGGCGTCTGGCGCCGATTCCACGATGAGGCCCATGCGGACGGCTTCGGTGGCGGTCACCGGGTCCCCGGTGAGCAGGTACCGCTTGGCAAGTTGCGGCCCGAGGGCCAGTGGCCAGGCGATGGTTCCGCCGTCGCCGGCCACGATGCCGACCCGTACGTGGGGGTCGCCGAGGCGGGCCGTCTCGGACATGACCGTGATGTCGGACAGCAGGGCGATGCTGGCCCCGAGGCCCATGGCGTGGCCGGTCACCGCGCAGACCAGTGGGAGGTGCAGGTCCAGCAGGTCCCACACGATGGCCCTGCCATCCAGGCGGATGTCGGCGGCGTAGCCGGGCTTCGAGAACTCCGGGAACCAGCCGAAGTCTCCGCCGGCTGTGAAGGCACGATCGGTGCCGGCCAGCAGCACGGCCCGGGCCCGGCGTTCGTTGCGGAGGTGCTTGAAGAGGTGTGTGAGCTCGTGGTGCATCTGCTCGTCGACCTTGTTGAGGTGGTCGTCGGGCTTGTCGATGGTCACCACCAGGACGTCACCGTCCCGGTCGAGGTGGAGGTACTCGAAGTCGGTCATGGTCGCTCCCGTGGTCGTTCGTACGTCGGTTGGTGGGTCATGTGGCGGGTCGGGGTTCCCGGGGAAGCCCGAGGAGCCGTTCGCCGATGATGTTGCGTTGCACCTCGCTGGTGCCACCGCCGATTGTCAGCGCCCGTGAGAAGTAGTGGCCCCAGGCCCACGGGTCATCATGCTCCTCGTAGGGGTAGTGCCCGTCCAGCATCGTGGATGGGCCCTCGAGGTCCTTCACCAGGGACATGGCCTTCTGGCCGTGCACGTCGCCCACGGCCTTGCGGACCGACGAGAGCGGGCCGGGGTCGACGCCGACCACCCTGGCGCTCATGATGCGCTGGTTGAGGAGCCTCAGGACCACCATCTCCGTGTAGAGGTCCGCGATGCGCTGGCGTAGCACCGGGTCATCGCATCCGAACGACCGGATCCGATCCAGCACCGCCTCGTCATCGGGCCCCCGACCCCAGAGCACGCCGCCCTCGGAGAGCGAGACCCGTTCGTTGGCCAGGGTCACCTTGGCGAGGCGCCAGCCCTCGTTCTCCGCCCCGACGAGGTTCTCGACGGGGATGCGTACGTCGGTCAGGAACGTCTCGTTGAAGTGGCGGCCGCCTGTCATCTCGATGATCGGCCTGACCTCGATGCCCGGGGTGGCCATGTCCAGGAGGAAGTAGGAGATGCCGTGCTGGCGGGGACCCTCGTCCGAGGTGCGGGCAAGGAGGATTCCCCAGTCAGTCGAGTCGGCCCGTGTCGACCAGAGCTTCGAGCCGTTCACCACGTAGCAGTCGCCGTCGCGTACGGCCCGGGTCCGGAGCGACGCCAGGTCTGATCCGGCCTCCGGTTCGCTGAACAGCTGGCACCAGTCCTCGGTGTCGTCGAGCATCGGTGGCAGGAAGCGGTCCTTCTGGGCCTGGGTTCCCCCGGCGATGATCGTCGGGCCGGCCCACCCCACACCGATCGACGTACCCGGGATGACCACGTCGGCCGCCGAGAACTCGTCGTCGATGATGAGCTGGGCCTCGGCGTCGGCGTCGCGACCCCACGGGCTGGGCCAGTGGGGGGCGATGAAGCCGCCCACTGCGAGGTCCCGGCGCGACGGTGACGGGTGGGCTGCCAACCAGGCGCGTACCTCGAGGCGGCGGGGGTCGTCGTCGGCCGGTAGGGCGAAGTCCATCGTCCCTACCTCACAGGAGGGTGGTATCGGTGTCCAGGCCGAACCTGAGTCGACCGGTCAGCTCGTGGATCCGGGGGGCGACCATGGCATGGGTGGCCGCCACCTGGCCGTCCCGCACCATCCGCTGGAGCGGTTCCCGGAGGTAGACCGCGGCACCACCGGCTTCCCGCTGCAGGCTCGTGAGGGCGTCGGCGCAGCGCTGGGCGGAGTCACATGCGGCAAGGCGGAGGCTCCGCCGGTGCTCGATGGTGAGCGGGTCGCCGGCCTCCGCCGTGGTCCAGGCCTCGCCGATCACGTCGTGGAGGAATGACCGGGTGGAGCGGGCGGTCGCCTCGGCGCTCGAGACGGTGGCCTGTCCCGTCGACCGTTCCGAGAGGGTCCGACCGGAACCCTCCGGTTTCTTCGAGGCGGCCAGCTCGGCGAACCTGTCGACGGCTCCGTCCAGCAGGCCGATGGAGACGGCGGCGATGCCCATGGCCAGCATCCCGTAGAAGGGGAAGCGCCACTGGGGTCCGTCGAGTCGGGGGGTGGCCGTCATGAGCTGCGTCCACCGACCCTCGGGGACGAAGGCGTCGGCGACCCGGTAGTCGGCCGAGCCGCTGCCGGAGAGTCCTGTGACGTGCCAGGTGTCGAGGTGCTCGACGTCGGTCCGGTCGAAGAACACGAACGGGGCGTAGAGGCCGTCGTGGCGTCGTAGCGGTGAGCCGTCGGCATCGACGATGCGTGCGCCGCCGCCGATCCAGGTGCAGTGCCGGGTTCCCGATCCCCAGGCCCAGGTCCCGGTGACCCGCAGGCCGCCGTCGACGATGCGGGCGGTGCCGACGGGGGCGGCGTAGCCGCCGGTGCAGGAGTCGGCCGGGCCGTAGATCTCCCGGGCGTGTGGCTCGTCCAGGAATCCGGCCAGGAGCGATGTGGTGCCGGCGATCATGACGCACCAGCCTGAAGCGCCGTCGTGACGGGACACCTCGGCGATCACGTCGATGCCGGTCGCCACGTCGGCCTCGGGGCCTCCGAGGCTTGCCGGCGTGAACATCCGGAAGAGGCCTGCATTGGTGAGGTCGGTGACGACGTCGTCGGGGAGCGTCCGGGCGGTCTCGATCTGCTCGGATCGGTCGGCGAGGGATGGCCCGAGTCCACGGGCCTTCTGGAGGAGGTCGACCATGGGCCAAAACTAGAAGAGACTTCAAGAATAAGCAAATAGAACTGTAGGTAACCTAGAGTCATGGTCATGACAAGGTCGGTGGGAGATCCCGATGATGACGCACCGGTCGGAAGGTCGGAGCGGACCCGACGGGTGGTTGTGGATGCGACCGTGGCACGGCTGCGTTCCGAGGGTGCCTTCACGGTGGAACAGGTGGCCGCCGACGTGGGGGTGAGCGTGGCGACCATCTACAACCGCTTCCCCGAGGGGCGCGACGGCCTGCTGGCGGCGGCCTTCGACTCGGCGTTGGATCGGCTGGTTTCCGCTGGCGCCGTGCTGACCGTCGAACACCTCCTGGACCACGGCCTCCAGGCCACCATTCGGGCCATGGTCGACGGCCTCGTCGCCGTCTTCACCGACGAGGCCCTCGTGATGCGCTCCGCCCTGGCCCGGTTGCCCGAGAGTCGGGTGCTCCGGGAGTCCTACCGCAGGCACGAGGCCGATGCCCGTTCCCGTAACCACCGGTTCGTCCAGCTGGGCCAGGCAGCCGGACGGATAGCCGATGGGGACACGGCGGAACTGGCCGACGTACTGGTGGTGATGGGCCAGGGGTTGAACAACCCGGTGCTGCTCGGGTCGTCCCATCGTGCTCGACTGGTGGACCACCTCACGGCGGC
>DUAC01000091.1 GCA_012961035.1 Acidimicrobiia bacterium | reverse complement strand
ATGGGGGGCCAGTACCTGCTCAATGCTGGACCGTTCACCGCGTCTGGAGGTGGCTCCCGGCCTCGTGATGATCGCCACCTCGTCGAGCACGACGGCGACGTCCTCGACGAACACGGAATCGGGCAGGTCGGGTTCCGCCTGTAGCCGTTCGACCCGGCAACCCAGGTCGGCGAGTACGGCCTCATAGGCGGCGTGCTGGGCCCGGGCGACGTCGAGGTCGATGGGGGAGCGTTCGAGGTGGGTGAGCTCACAGTCGGCGATGGAAGGGCTGACCGTTCTGGTGATGGCGATTCGCATCCGGACACGGTATTTGGCTTCTGGTGGCCCTCCTAGTCCTTCGCTGCGGGCCGGCCCAGTGCAGCGAAGTAGCCACCCCGGGTCAGGGCCTCTGTGGCCGGCCGGAGGAGGTCGGCGAACCGGTTGACCGCTTCGTCGTCCATGCCGTCCCAGATCGCAGAATCCAGTTCGTTCGTCCGGCGCTCGATCGCACTTCGCCTGCTCCGGCCGTCGGCTGTGATGCCGTCCTCGTCGAGCCACCCCCGTGACCTGAGACGGTCGACCGCCCGGGACCACTCCGAGTCGGGCCATGCCCGGGTGGACCTGATGACCCCCGGCTTGTGGAAGAGATGCTCGCTGACAACCGTGCACTCGCATCCGTCGAGTGGCTCCGCTACCAGGAGGCCGATGTGCGCGTCGCCGCGCCATTCACGCAGGATCGTCACCAACTGCCAGAGGCGTAGCAACCGGTTGCCCGCGAACTCGGGCTCATCCAGAAGTGGAAGCACCGAGGCGTTGGCGGCTGCGAGTGGGCGTCCCGCATGGGACAGGCCGGCGACGCAGGATTCGGCAAGCCCCATCGCCTCGGAGACAGCGGCGTCGGTCATGGCTCCGGCAACGGTGGAGTCGAGCACCTGCATGACCGCCCGCCACCTCGCCCGTTGCATCTCGTCGGGTGGGACGACGTCCCATACCCCGTCGATCCCGGCACGCACGAGATCGGGGCTGAAGTTGTAGAACGTCGCGATCACGACGTCGGCGGAGACCGGTCCGAACGGGGCGGCTCGCGAGGCGAAGTATCGACTCGGCCCTCCGACGCCCAGAGCCCTGTATTCCGACGCTGACTCTGGTGCGAAGTAGACGAAGGCGTGGAACATCGTGGTGATGTCATGCACCCGGGCCACGGTCTTCAGCGAGGGTCCGGTCATTCCTGAGGCGTCGGGCATTGGTCGACGGTACCTACAGGTAGTCCATGCCGGTGAGGGCGCCTCAGTCCAGCGAGCCCCTGGGTGCCACCCACTCGGTGGCCTGTCCGGTCACGTCGGCGATCCTGTCGAAGACGGCGTCGTAGTGGAGGAGGATCAGGTCGTTGACCTCGGCGGCGGCGGCGATCAGGAGGTCCGGTATGGGGAGGCGGTGCTGACCCAGCCGAGCGAGCAGCCCCTGGACCTCCAGGGCCTGGTCCGTGACCTCGGGATCGATGGCGATCTGGGGAAGATGGCTGCGTGTTCCCGTTCAGAGCGAGAATGTCTGGGACAACACAGACGGGGTAGAAGTTATTGGTGGTGCGCCCCCTAGAGCGGGCCCATAAACCCAAAACCTGCGGGAGCCTCGCTCGACCGCTGTCTTGGTTGCGGGCTCCATAGTAGGCCTGCCAGGGGCGCCAGGTCAGGTTCCTAGTCGGCGGACCAGTCGGGGACTGGTGCCGAGTCTTCGATCATGAGGAGCCACGACACTGAGAGCGACAGGAGGTAGGACCCGGAATTTACAGGGAAAGCTATTCGCTGGTCTCGGAAGTGCTCGGCTGAACAAGCCAATACAGAAGCACCAAATTTCCGACGGGCACGAGCCCAAGTAGGAGCCATGTTCCTTTTCGACCCATGTCGTGTAGGCGACGTACACCCAATGTGATCAACACCCAGACATAGGCAATGGCGTACACGACCTCCGGTCCGGTCTGATCGGTACTGAGACCCAAGATGGCGGCGAAGATTCCCCCTAGAACCAAGAACACAATGGGGTGAATGAGGAACGGCCACCAAAAAGCGGGACGTGTGGTCCGGCCCTGTAAATCTCGGAAACGACGCCAGGACTCCAGGTAGTAATCAATAACTTTCATCGCCGGAGGGTAGCCCCAATTCACAAACACCCTGGTGTTCAGCCCAGGCCAGGCACTCCCTCTCCTGAGCGGCGAGGCTCCTGGAGAAGGCGTCGGCCTCGGTGTTGTCAGCGTCGACGGCGGAGCGCCTGACGTAGATGGCAGCGGTGTGCTGGATGGTTCCCATGTCAATGTCATGTCCCTGTGTCGGCGGAAGTTGCACGCCGAACTGGACACCCGCAAGTCTTGGCTTTATGGGTGCGCCCCCTAGAGCGGGACATCAAGCACAGAACGGGCCCTTGGCTGCACGTCCTGGCACCGCCCATGGTGGGCCGCCCAGCGCCGCCGACGAGCGGGATGCCGATGAATCGGACAGGAGCGGGTGGGGCCCCTAGTGGGGACTCCCTGGGACTCGACATCTTCCTCAGAAAATGCCCTAACCGAATGGGGCCCCTAGTCGCCTCCGACAGCCCTTTTCAGTTGTCGGAACACGCGGTGTAGAGCCGGTTCTTGAAGGCGGCTTCGTCGACACGCCACACCACGCGGATGTTCGGGGGCTCGGGCTTGATCCGACGATCAGGGAGCGTGGCGCCGCGGGTGGGTCCGTCGAGACCAACCACTAGCCGTTCTTCGGTCGCCTCGGTGACGATCGAGTCATCGAGGGCGACGGCCATGGCCACGGGATCGGGGAAGTCCATCCCCTCCAGGCCATTGTCACGACAGAACTTGTCGACGTCCGCGTTGATGTCCACCGCAAACCGGCCCAGTCGACCGCACGATCGCAGCCGTTCCGTCTCCGGAGGAGTCATCACCGCGTAGGTCCGACTGATGTTCCACCCGATCATGGTCTTTGCCCCGGCAGCATCGAACACGGCTGTGGCTGCTTCGGGATCGGCCCAGACGTTGTACTCCCCGACGGGGCTGACGTTGCCCACCCCATCAGGTGAGCCGGCCATCAGGTAGGTGTGCACGAATCGGGTGAGGAAGTCAGGATCCTCGGCGAGGGCCGAGGCGATGTTGGTGAGTGGGCCCAGGGTGACCAGCGTGTGCCGGTTTGGTTCTTCGGTGGCCACTCGGAGCAAAGCGGCCACAGCATTCTCAGTTTCCGGATCGCGTGACGGTGCTGGTAGGTCGGCGCCCCCCATCCCGTCTTCACCGTGCACCATCTGTGCAGTCTCAAGAGGTCGAAGAAGTGGCTGGTCGGCCCCTGCGTGAACGGGCACGGTGGCGTGATCAACGAGATCCAGGGTGACGATGGCGTTACGCACGGCCAGGTTCAGTGGGACGTTGCCAGCGACAACGGTGACCATGCGGATGTCGACCGAAGGATCCCGTGCCGCTAACACGAGGGCGACCGCGTCGTCGGAAGCAGTGTCGGTGTCGACAACGAAGCTCCGCATCGTCATATCGAATACCCGGGTGGCTCAGAGGCGCTGGTCTCCACCGGGGCGTCGGGAGCGTTCAGCCGGGCGTTGCGTATGGCGAGGTACTCCCTGTGGTCCTGGTAGTTCCCGTCGATGACGAAGCCCCAGCCGCGGCCGTGTGGCTTGCCGGCAGCGAAGACCGTCCAAACCGGGCGGTCACCCCGGGTGCTGACAATGCGGTGAACGGTGTCGGCGTCGATCCGGTTGACCTGCCCTGGGCGGTACCTACGCACGTCGTCGCCATACGGGCCGCGCTCTTCGACGTAGCTGCCCTTCACGATCAGGCTGCGCGACCACGAGAACGGATGGGTATGGGGATAAGGGTCACGGTCAGGAAGATTGATGGAATGCAGGAAGATCGAACCGAACGGTGTGTCGAATCGCCACCGCTCCAGATAAACCCGCTCCGGTTCGACAACGTCGTAGATGAGCTGTCGTCGGGCAAACGACCAACGCCATTCGCCATCAACCAGGTTCTCCCTGGTACGCCAACCCCATTTCACTGCGACTCAGCGTAACGAACAACTCCCTAGGTTTCAGATCCGCACCTCGATGGCTGCCCCGGACAGTGTCGGCGGATCTTGCGCCGGGACTTGAGACTTCTGGGCTATTCCATTCTGTGCTTGATGGTGCGCCCCCTAGGGCGGGACCCAATACACAGAACGGGCCTTTGGCCGCACGTCCTGCCACCGCCCACAGTAGTCCAGCCAGGGCGCCGAGTTAGGTCTCTAGTCAGCGGGCCACTCGGGGAGTCCCCGGTCTTCGAGCAGGAGCAGGAACGACACCGAGTCGGTCAACTCCTCCAGGCGGTCGCCCAGGG
>DUAC01000090.1:3541-4342 GCA_012961035.1 Acidimicrobiia bacterium | reverse complement strand
GTTGGGGGGGGCGGGTCCACCTGTGATGAGGAGGGCGTGGCGAAGCATCAGCGGCCGGACCCGTTCACCCGGACTGCCCATCGGCCTGCCGCCTGCGTGAGGCGGAGGTCCAGGCCGTAGCAACTGGAGAGGGCCTGTTCCGTGACCACGTCGGCCAGTGGGCCGGCGTTGACCACCCGGCCCGCCTCCAGGAGGAGGGCGTGCGTGAAACCCGGCGGGATCTCCTCCACGTGGTGCGTGACCTGCACCATCGGGGGCGTGGAGGGGTCCGCGGCCAGGTCCGCCAGCGTTGCCACCAGGGCTTCCCGGCCACCCAGGTCCAGAGCGGCTGTCGGTTCGTCCAGGAGCAGCAGGTCCGGCTGGAGCATCAGGGTCCTGGCCAGCAGGACGCGTTGTCGCTCGCCTGAGGACAGCGTCCCGAAGGCCTGGCAGGCGCGGTCCCCGCACCCGATCCGGCCCAGCAGGGCGCGGGCCCGGTCGCGGTCGTCGTCCGTGTAGTCGTGCCACCACGGCTCGAGGGCCCCGTGGAGCGCCGTCATGACCACGTCTCCGGCGGTGATGCCGGGACGGAAGGAGTCGGCGAGTGAGGCCGACGCGTACCCGATCCGCCTCCTCAGCCTGCGGACGTCGGTCCGGCCGAGGGTCTCTCCAAGGACGCGTACCGTTCCCTCTGTCGGGTGCAGGTGGAGGCCGGCGATCCTCAGCAGCGTGCTCTTTCCCGAGCCGTTGGGCCCGAGCACCACCCAGTGCTGGCCCGGGTCGATCCGCCAGTCCACCCCACCCAGCATCCTGGTCATGCCG
>DUAC01000090.1:0-3508 GCA_012961035.1 Acidimicrobiia bacterium | reverse complement strand
AGTTGGAGGACGGGCTCGGACACATCGCCGACCCTACGGCCAGGCGCCGGCATGTGACGGGCCGACCGCCCGTCAGGCGAGGGACCGGACCAGCAGGACCACGGCGGCGACAGAGGACAGGACGTACACGGCCGGCGCCAGCCAACCGCGGTCCAGCGGGGCCCGGAGCGGCCCTGAGAGCGCTACCCCCACCAGAGCGGGCAGCACCAGCCAGGCTCCGAGCACCATGTCGGACGTCCCGAAATGGCCTGCGAGGGCCAGCACGACGAGGGAGATCGTGGTTCCGACGAGGAAGTAGGTCGAGAGGGTGGCTCGCATGACCGGCCCCGGCAGGTCGTTGAAGGCCAGGGCGATGGGAGGCCCGCCGACGGCCACCGTTGTGCCCATGAACCCGCTCAGCCCACCGGCCACCATGAGGCTCCGGGGGGTGCGCCTGGTGTGCACCCCACTGATCTTCAGGGCCACCGAGAGCAGCAGCAGCACGCCGAACAGCACGCCGAGCCGCTCCTCGGCGACCATGGTCAGGGCGACAACCCCCAGCAGCACCCCCGGCACCCGACCGGTCAGCGCCCACCTGAGGCCTTGCCGATCCACCGATCCGCGTTCCCGCACGCTGAGCAGCCCGCTCAACAGCGGGTTCAGCATCAGGACCGGCCCCGGAACGAAGTCCGGGTGGATGAGGGCGAGGATCGGGACGGCGAACAGGCCTGCACCGAATCCCAGCACACCCTGGAGGGTGCATCCGATGGCGTAGACGACGAGGCCGGAGGCCAGCTGCAGGCCGCTCAACTCTCGGCCGGGAGGTGCTCGGCGTGTCGCAGCCAGGTATCGACCATGTCGGCATAATGCCCGCCGAGGGCCACCAGCTCATCATGGGTCCCGTGCTCCACGATCCGACCATCGTCCACCACCGCAATGCGGTCGGCCCGCATGGCGGTGGCCAGGCGGTGCGCTATGAGGATGGCGGTCCGACCCTCCAGGAGCGAATCCAGGGCCTGCTCGATCACCGACTCGGAGAGCAGGTCCAGGTTCGAGGTGGCCTCGTCCAGGACGAGCACCCGGGGGCGTGCCAGGAACGCCCGGGCGAGGGCCACCAGCTGGCGTTCGCCTGCCGAGAGCGAGGCGCCACGCTCGTGGATCGGGGTGTCCATGCCGTCCGGCATCCGGTCCATCAGGCCCTGCAGGCCGACCGCCCTGCAGGCATCCATGACCTCCGCGTCGGTGGCGTCGCGGCGGGCGAAGGCGACGTTGTCCCGGATCGTCCCGTTGAACAGGAACGGTTCCTGGGGGACCACGCCGAGTTGGCTCCGTAGCGAGTCGATGGAGACGTCGCGGAGGTCGTAGCCGTCGATGGTGACGTGTCCGAACGTCGGATCGTAGAAACGGGTTATCAGCTTGGCGATGGTCGACTTGCCCGCGCCGGTCGGGCCGACCACGGCGAGCACCTCGCCCGGAGCCAGCTCCAGGTCCACGTCACGCAGCACCAGGTGGTCAGGGTCGTAACCGAAGGTCACCCCCGCCAGGCGTATCGCCCCCCGGATCGGTGGCAGGTCAATGGCATCGGACCGCTCTGGAACGCTGGGTTCCCTGGCCAGGAGTTCCCGGAGCTTCACCACGGCGGCACTGCCCTGCTGGTACTGGTTGTACAACTGGACGAGTGTCTGGACCGGGGCGAAGAACGACGTCAGGAAGAGCAGGAAGGCCGTCAGCTCGCCGAGCGACACCTCGCCCCGCAGCGCCATGCGGCCTCCGACCAGCAGCACGATGGCCTGGGTCAGGATGCCTATGGACTCGGTTCCTGGCCCGAACAGTGCCTGGGCCCGTCCGGTGTAGAGGTTGGCGTCCAGGTGGGCGTCGATGATCCGCTGGTGACGGGCCATCTCGTGGTCCCGGCGGTTGAAGGCGGTGATCACCCGTATGCCGGCCAGGCTCTCGGAGAGGTTCGCCAGCACGTCGGCGATCCTGTCCCGTACCCGTAGGTAGCCGACGAGCGAAACCCGTCGGAACCACATCGTGAGGACGACGTTGACCGGGACCACGGCCAGGAGGCAGACCAGGGCGAGCGTCGGGTCCAGGTAAACCAGGTAGGCGGTGATGACGACCAGCGTCATGCCCTGCACGAAGAAGTTGACCAGGCCCTCCTGCATGAGCACCGTGAGGGCCTCGATGTCGCTGGTCATCCGGGTCATCAGGACGCCGGACTTCTCGAGGGTGAAGAAGTCCAGGGACTGGCGCTGGAAGTGGCTGAAGACCCTCACCCGTAGCTCGTACACGAGGCGTTCGCCCAGGCGGCCGGTGAAGCGGGTCCGGAACCAGGAGGCAGCCGTCGAGAGCCCTACGGCACAGAGGTAGGCAAGGGCAACGGTGAACAGCACGCTCCGGTCTCCGGCCAGGACGCCGCGGTCGATGCCGATCTGCGTGAGGAGTGGTCCGACGTGGAGCAGGCCCACCTCGGCCAGCACGAGGAGCAGGGCCACCAGGAGTCCGCCGGCGTGCGGAGTCAGGAAGGTCCTCAGCCCGAACGGACGTCGATCCCAGTCGCGGTGCGAGAACCGGACCGTGGGTTGCGGGTGTTCCGGTTCGTTCCTGAGGACGTCGGCTATCCGGCTGCGGAGCTCCTCGGGCACCTCGGCGAATGGCAGGCCGGCCTGAGCGTTGGCCTGGACCGAGGAGGGTCCGGTGAAGAAGCCGTGTCCGCCACCCATCAGGCTCCCACCTCCCGGCCCTCGACCTGGGCGACGATCGCCCTGTAGCGGGGTTCGGTGGCCAGCAGGCGCGCATGGGTCCCATCGGCGACGATGCGGCCGCCCTCCATGAGGACGACCCGGTCGGCGAGGCTGATCGTGGACAGCCGGTGGGCAATGACGATGGTCGTGCGTCCAGCCAGGAGGCCTTCCAGGCCGTGGTGGATGCCCTCCTCGGTCCGGACGTCCACGGCGCTGGTGGCATCGTCCAGGATCAGGATCGCCGGGTTGGCCAGCACGGTGCGGGCGATGGAGATCCGTTGGCGCTGTCCGCCCGACAGGGTGTAGCCGCGTTCGCCGACCACCTCGTCGAAGCCGTGTTCGAGGTTTCCGATGAACCCGTCGGCCTGGGCCACGCGCGCTGCCGCCAACACCTCGTGGCGCGGGGCCTCGGGCCTTCCGAAGGCGATGTTGTCGTGGAGCGTGCTGGAGAACAGGAACGCCTCGTCAGGCACCTGGCTGACGTGGGTGCGGAGGCTGGCGAGGGTGAGGTCGCGTACGTCGTTGCCGTCGATGAGGATCGTTCCGCCGTCGACGTCGTAGAAGCGTGGGAGGAGTCGGGCCACGGTGGACTTGCCGCATCCGGTCCGGCCCACGATGGCAACCGTCTCGCCGGGCTGGATGACCAGGTCGAAGCCATCCAGGACTGCGGGCGACTCCCCGTCCGCGTCCCCGGGGTACCTGAACGTGACGTTCCGGAACTCGACCCTTCCCCGGGGGGCGGAGAGGGGTCGGGCCCCGGGCCTGTCGACTATCGCCGGCTT